>CAYJHT010000174.1:0-5287 GCA_964369615.1 uncultured Desulfovibrionaceae bacterium | reverse complement strand
TGAGGCTGTCGAGTGTATAGCGCAGCTCGCGTACATTGCCAGGCCATAGATGATGACGCAATGCCGCGTAGCACTCGCCACAGAGCGATATGTTGTCTGTGTATTCTTGCGTGCGGAGAAAGTGCTGTACAAGGTGTTTGGTGTCGTTTTCGCGCATGCGTAGAGGCGGAAGAGCGAGGGTGAGCACTTTTAGGCGATAATAGAGGTCTTGTCGAAAGGTGCCTTGTTGTACGCGTGAGAGCAGGTCTACATTGCAGGCGGCAATAATACGCAGGTGGACAGGGATACGTCTGTTGCCGCCGAGTCTCATGAATTTGCGTTCTTCAAGGATGCGTAAAAGGCGTGTTTGCCCTTGCATATCGAGTTCTGAAATTTCGTCTAAGAAGAGCGTCCCCTCGTTGGCAAGTTCAAAGAAGCCTGCCTTTCCCGTGCGGGCTGCACCTGTAAAGGCGCCTGCTTCATAGCCAAAGAGTTCTGATTCGAGTAGGGAGGGGGGGAGGGAGCCGCAATTGACCGCCACAAAGGGGCCGTTATGGAAGGGGCTGTGGCTATGTATGGCGTGGGCAAAAAGCTCTTTTCCGGTGCCTGTCTCGCCAAGAATAAGGATGGACTGCTTGCCTTGGGCGTATCTTTTGGCTTTTTTGAGTGTTTCTTGCATGATGGGTGAGGGGCCTACAATGTGCTCAAATGTATAGAGTGCGACGAGGCCGTCGGCAGAGCGGCGCATCTTGCTTTCGAGTGCTGCGATGGATTGGCGTTCGTGTAGGGTGAGTATGGCGCCTGTGAGTTCGGACTTAATGTGGATTGGCAGTATGTTGAGTAGGAGTGTTGTTCCGTAGTGCAGGAGGATTTTGTCTTGTATGGCGACGCCGTCTTTGAGGCAGTCGTCAATAATGGGTGTGTGGAGAATTTTGTCTACATGGCGGTGTAGGGGGTCGTTTTTTAGTCGGAGCATGCGCATAGCTGCGGGGTTTATGAGGAGGATTTGTCCTTTGGCGTTGACGGAAATGATGCCGTCGCGGGAGTTGTCGAGGACGGTGCGCAGTTTTTGTGCCTGTGTTTGTTCGAGTTTGCGAGCATAGACGATTTTACTTGCTTGGGTGAGTGCTTGACGCACAGAATCCATGCCGGAGATGAGAAAGGCGCTGGTGACGCCGAGGCTTTTGGCTTTGTTCATGGAGGTGACACCGCCGACGATGATATCTGTGCCGTCATTGATGGCTTTGGTGACGGCTTGTTCCATAGCGTGTTGTTCGCTGTCGCTGAGGTAGATGTGTAGGTTCATGCCGAGTAGTTCAGCAAAGGCGGCTAAGTCCCAATGCATATGGAGGAAGCTTATGAGGCCGATGCGCGGATTTGTGAGTCCTGTTTGGGCTTGTGCGAGGCGCAATGTTTCTGCAAGGTCTTGAATGACGAGTGGTATATACACAACGGGGATGCGGATATCGGCATTGATGATATTGTCGGCGGTCCAGCCGCGGGCTACGATAACATGGACGCCGTCGCGTTCTGCTTGTCGTGCGATAGCAAGGCATTGGTCGAGTCCGGCTGTGACGACGTGGACTTGTCCTTGCAGTGCGAGGTCGCGTATGACGGCGTGTGCTATTTTGCTCACGGTGACGTGTGGCGAGATGAATGTGATAGTGTGCATGTCTCTCCCCTTGTTTTAGGTGTTGCATTTTACCTTATGTGCATCATTGTGTCAATGGCTCTATCACACTTAAAAGTCATTATATTTTTTTATAAATATTTTTTGTGTTCTTTTGTGTTTTTATATTCATTTGAAATTTAAGGTAAAATTTATTTTTTTCTGCGCATCATTTCGTGCGCATCATTTGGTGCATTTTTCCTCGATACCCTATTAACTCACTAGGAATACAGAGTAAAAGTATGGCATGTAAGTTGCTGTATGGGAAAAAGGAAGAATACTTGCGTTTTTTACCCATACGAGGTTATGCTAAAAGAGGGCTTGGATGTGTACTGCGTACAAGCCTTGACGGAACAGGAACACCCGACCTGCACAACCAAAACACAAAAGAGCTGGTGAACAACCAAGGGGTCGAGTGGTAATATTTCGTATCTTTTCGCATAGAGGCGTAAATTTCCGAGTATTCTTCCTGCTGCCAGTCTATGAAAATTTGTAGGGGGCTGTTTTTATCTGCGTCACATGAGGGTGGCGGGTATTTTTAACTTTGGAGTCGTTTATGTTGCAATCAAAAACTTTTATCACAGCTTTCTTGGGTGTTTTTCTCCTTTTAGGCATGGTGTGTGGTGTACACGCCGCTGACTATCCCACAAAACAAATTACTGTCTTCCAAGGCTTTAAGCCCGGCGGCGGTAGTGATATCTTAGCGCAACTCTCGCAGCCTTATTTGGAAAAGTACCTTGGCAAAGGTTTTGTAAACCAATACCTCCCAGGCGCTACGGGCGCTATTGCATGGACGCGTTTAACAAAGGCATCCAAGCGCGACGGCTATACCATCGCTATAACCAATACGCCCATGCTGCAAACGAACTACATTACTAATAAGGATATCACCTACACCATCGCCGACTTTACGCCCCTTGCCAACATTGTGACCGACCCCGGCATCTTGGTTGTGTCTAAGGACAGCCCTTTCAAGACATTGCAAGATTTTATTGACGCGGCAAAAAAGTCTCCCGGCACAGTGACTGTGGGCAATGCAGGCACCGGCGGTGATGACTTCTTTAACACCATCCGTTTTTCCATGGGTGCTGATATCAAGGTGCAAATGATTCCCTTTGAAGGCGACGGTCCGTCGTGGCAGGCCGCTCTTGGCAATAAAATTGATGTCAGCTGTAACAATCTTGGCACCGTCTATCCTCAAATTAAGGCGGGCAATCTGCGCGCCTTGGCAATCTTCTCTGAAAATCGCTACGAAAAATTGCCAGACGTGCCCACAGCCAAGGAACTCGGCATTGACCTTGTCGCCGGTGCGTCGCGCGGTTATGGCGCCCCTGCTGGCATTCCCGAAGAAGCTAAGGCAAAGCTCCTTGACGCATTTAACAAGCTCGCTGTTGACGAAGAATTTTTAAAGGCTTGTGAAGAGCGTGCTATTCTTGTGGATATGAAGGTCGGTGACGCCTATGCAAAGTATTTTGCAGACGAAGAGGCTATTTTCAGAAAAATATGGAACGAAATTAAGGCGGATGTGCAGAAATAAGCATATTTGAATGTGTGCGGTGTCTTTCTTTTGAGGCACCGCACTTTGCATGAGCTTCAGCATATGATGTTTTTTGAGTATGCCGATGCAAAAAAGGAGTTTGCCTATGTCATCGTTTAAAAAGGATAGTTGTTTTGCTTTAGCAGTCATGGCGCTTGTCGCCTTGTTTTGGCAGCAGACCTACTCCATGCCTGCGTCGGCGGCGGTCTTTCCCCGTATGCTTATGGTGTTGATTTTTCTCTTGGTGCTTGCCATGTTAATACAGGCGTTTATCCGTCGTACCTTTCAAGAAGACGAGCCTTTTATGGAGAATATCGCAAGGCTTGGGGTCTTTTTACTGCTCTTGACAGGCTATGTACTCTGTGTGGAACCTGTCGGATATTTTTTTGCCACGCCCATATTTGTTGTGGCGAGCTGTCGCGTCATACGTGCTGTAAATTTTCTACCTTCTCTGCTGATCGGTGTGCTTTTTTCGGGATTTATCTACATTCTTTTTGTGGGTTTTTTGCATTTGCCCGTCCCTCTTGGCTTGCTTGAACATTTTGTGGGAGGATAACCTATGTTTCTTGAGAATATTTTATTGGGTTTGACGCACGTTATCCAACCCGTGAACCTCTTAGCCGTAGCTGTTGGCACGACCATTGGTCTTTTTGTGGGCGCCATGCCCGGCTTGTCTGCGACTATGGCTATTGCCATCCTTGTGCCTGTGACCTTTCCCTTGGCTCCGGAGACGGGCATCAGTATGCTTGCGTCCATATACATGGCGGCTATGTATGGCGGCTCCATTGCTGCTATCCTTGTGCGCACACCGGGCACCCCCTCTGCGGCGGCCACGGTACTTGACGGCTTTCCAATGGCGGCCAAGGGACATGCGGGACGCGCTTTAAGTATTTCTTTGACGGCCTCCTTTGTGGGCGGTGTGATAAGTAGTATCGTACTTTTGACCGTGGCGCCCTTGCTTGGTCGAGTGGCGGTCGAGTTTGGCCCCGTGGAATTGACGTCCGTAGCGGTGCTTGGCATGACTGTGCTTGCCTCCCTTTCGCAAGAATCCACCATTAAGGGATTGCTTGCCGGCGCTTTGGGTTTGTTGTTTGCGTCCATTGGTATGGATCCTATCACAGGCAGTCCGCGCTTTACTTTTGGTATGATTGAGCTTTATTCCGGCATTGCCTTTACTGTGGCGCTCATCGGTCTTTTTTCGATTCCTCAAGTTATGCGCCTCATCGAGAGCGACGCGCTTGACAATGCGCAGCGCGGCAATATTGAGGACAGTGTACTTCCTCGTTGGAAGGATATTAAACACCTTATGCCCACTATCTTTCGTTCGAGTGGCATCGGTGTTTTTACAGGGCTTATCCCCGGCACCGGCGGCGATACGGCGTGCTGGTTTGCCTATAATGAAGCCAAGCGTTTTGCCTCTCCCGAAGAAAAGAAGAAGTTTGGCAAAGGATCAGCCTATGGCGTAGCAGCGCCGGAAGCAGCAAACAATGCCGTCGTGGGCGGCGCTCTCGTGCCAACAATTTCTCTTGGTATTCCTGGCAGTTCATCGACAGCAATCTTGCTTGGCGGTCTTATGACCCATGGCATTATGCCAGGCCCCACGCTCATGACAGAATATGCCGACGTCGCCTATACACTCCTATGGGCGCTCTTGATAGCAAATTTCTTTATGTTTGCAATAGGTCTTGGCTTTACGCGCCTTGCAGTCTTTGTGACACGTATCCCTGGCAAGCTGCTCGCCGTCATTATTTCCGTTTTCTGTATTATCGGCGCCTTTGCAATCAATAACAGTATGTTCGACGTCTATCTCATGCTCGGTTTTGGTCTGCTTGGTTATATTATGGATAAATTGCGTATCCCTGTGGCGCCCCTCGTTGTAGGCATGATTCTAGGACAGATGCTTGATATGAGTCTCAATCAATCTCTCCTTATCAGTCAAGGTTCATGGTGGATTTTCCTTGAAAACCCCATTTCTGCCTGTCTGCTTGCCTTTGCTCTCTTCTCCCTTTTGAACGGAACGCCCTTGTGGGGCTACTGTGTGACCGGTGTGAAGCGCCTTTTTAGGAAAGCTTAAGTGTAAAAGTTTATTTTGTTTTTTTTTG
>CAYJHT010000173.1:0-5294 GCA_964369615.1 uncultured Desulfovibrionaceae bacterium | reverse complement strand
CGCCTAACGGCTATGCCTTCGGCACCCTTCGGGCAGGTTCCCCCTTCAAAAAAACATCTGTTTGACTACATAGTTGGCGCTTTTTAACGGGGAATTTTTGTATGAATCTCTTAAAAAAATCACCTTGCATTTAAGTGTATCTTTAGCAAGAAACAAGGTGCTAATGCCTTGTAAAATCTACTAATACGCATTAAAATACAAAAGAGCTTGCTTGTAAGAAAACTCATTCGATAGCTGTTTTTACGTGCTAAACAGATGGTTTTTTTGAAGGGGGGTGTGGGGGGGAAAGCTTTTTTTCCCAAAAAAAGTCTCCCCCCACAAGCCTTTTAAAAACCAAAAAATATGTTTATTTAGAAACAGTCCTTAAAAATTAGCCGCCGAGATAGGCTTCCTTGACCTTTGGATTGACAAGGAGATCTTTGCCGCTTCCTTCAAGGACGATGCGTCCAACTTCCAAAATATAGGCATAGTGCGCGATGGAAAGCGCGGCAAAGGCATTTTGTTCTACGAGCAGAATTGTTTTGCCTTCGGCATTGATTTTAAGAACTATATTAAATATTTCTTTGACGAGTAGGGGAGCGAGGCCAAGGGAGGGTTCATCAAGCATGAGCAGGTCAGGGCGGCTCATAAGCGCGCGTCCTACGGCGAGCATCTGCTGTTCACCGCCGGAAAGGGTGCCGCCTTTTTGCCACAAGCGTTCTTGTAGCCGTGGGAACAGTTCGTAGACCCATTCTATGTCTTTTTCAATTTCTTGCGTGTCGTTGCGGCTATAGGCGCCGAGTAAGAGGTTTTCTCTGACGGTTAAGTGGGGCAAGATGCGGCGCCCTTCCGGTGAGAGAGAAATGCCGTGTCGCACCATATTTTCAGGGGGAAGACCCTTGAGCGCCACGGTGGACGCGTGTTTATGTCGCTGAAACTGAATGTCACCGCTGATGTTTTTGTTGAGACCTGCGATAGAGCGAATGATACTGCTCTTGCCTGCGCCGTTGGCGCCGATAAGGGTTACAATACTGCCGTGGGGGATGTGTAAATCGACGCCTTGCACGGCCTCAATGCCCCCGTAACGCACTTTTAAATCTTTAATTTTTAGCATGCTAGACTTCCTCTTCCTGTGTTTCAGCAGGAACATCTTCACCAAGATAGGCCTTGATGACTTGAGGATTATTTCGAATCGTCTCAGGATTTCCTTCTGCGATGAGTTGCCCGTATTCCATGACCCAGATATATTGACACACTCCCATGACGACTTTCATGTCGTGTTCTATAAGGAGGATTGTCAAGTCAAATTCGTCGCGGATGTGTCCGATAAAGTGCATGAGTTCGATGCTTTCTTGCGGGTTCATCCCTGCGGCGGGTTCGTCGAGGAGGAGGAAGGTGGGATCGGTTGCAAGTGCGCGGGCAATTTCTAAGCGGCGCTGCGCCCCGTAGGGCAAGCTGTGTGCTTTTTCATTAACATAGGGTGTCAAGTCAAGGCGTTCGATGAGTCCTTCTGCCTTTTCCTTAATGGCCTGTTCTTCTTTATAATATGCAGGAATACCAAGTGGCGCCATCCACCACGGACATTGACGCCGCACATGGCAGCCAACCATAACATTCTGCAAGGCGGTGAGGTGTTGTGACAGACGAATATTTTGGAATGTACGTGCCATGCCGGCCTCGCACACTTGATGCGGTGGATGCCCTGTAATATTGACGCCTTTGAAGGAAACAGACCCTTCTTGCGGCGTATAAAAACCGCTGATGACGTTAAAGGCTGTTGTTTTGCCTGCGCCGTTTGGGCCAATGAGTCCTACGATACTGCCCTTGGGGATGTGCATATCAAGCTCGTTCACCGCAACGATGCCCCCAAAGCGCATGACAATAGATTCCACGGAGAGCAGAGCGTCTTTTGGCTCCGGTTTTACAAAGGGATTGCTCATTTACGCCTTCCTCCTGAAACGATTTATCAGACTGCTTAAGCCGTTCCATGTGATTTCACGCATACCCATGATACCTTCACGGCGGAACAAAATAATGCCCAGCAAAATAAGCGAGAATATCACCATGCGCATGCCGGGAATGCCCGGAATTTCAAAGAGCATGAAGTCCATAGGCTCTTCAAGAACACGCAACCATTCTAGTAAGACAGTGATGACCGTCGCACCCAAGATGGAGCCCGTAATAGAACCGAGGCCGCCGGCGACAACAAACATAAGCACGTTGAATGTCAGTAAAAAGTTGAACATTTTCGGGTCAATGGTGGACAAGTGACTCCCAAGGAGCGCACCACCAACACCTGCAAAGAAGGCGCCAAGGCAAAAGGAGAGCACTTTATAAAAAAAGACATTGATGCCCATAACCTTTGCGGCGATTTCATTATCGCGAATGCACTTGAGCACATTGCCAAAGTTGCTGTTTACAAGGCGGACAATGCAAATGAGTGTCACGAGAAGCCAAAAATAGGTCGTGAGCAAATCTGCATAGCTTGGGATGCCCTTAATGCCTAAGGAACCATTGGTGATGGACGTGGCATTGACGATAAGTACACGGATAATTTCCGCAAAGCCAAGGGTCGCGATGCCAAGGTAATCGTCTCCGAGGCGTAAGACCGGTATGCCGATAATAAGGGCGAAAAGTGAGGCGACAAAGCCGCCAGCTAATACAGACACCCAAAATGGTGTAGCCATTTCAGAAAAAGGCCAGATGATAGGCTCTAAAATCCACATCATTTCTTTTTGTTCAGGCGATAAAATACACAAGGCGGATACATAGGCGCCTATGGCAATGAAGCCCGCATGGCCTAAGGAAAAAAGGCCTGTAAAACCATAGATAAAGTTCAGCGACAAGGCCAGTACGGCATTAATGAAGATAAGCTTCAAAATATATATTTCATAGTCGCCCAAAAAAAATTCGGCTTGACTGAGCAAAAGACCGCCCACAAGCATGGTGAGCACAGCCACAAGGGTATTTTTGTTTAATTGCATGAGCGTGTTTCCTCCATATAATACATGGGCACAATTCTTCCTGTATCAGATTTTTTCATTGGTACGCTCGCCAAAAAGCCCTGTGGGCTTAAACAAGAGCACCAATACAAGGAGGATGAAGGCAAAGGCGTCCCTATATCCCGACAGATGCGGCATAAAGGCCACGGTCATGATTTCAATGAAACCAAGCAAGAGACCACCCACAACAGCGCCCTGAATGGAACCAATCCCCCCAAAGACCGCGGCAATAAAGGCCTTAAAGCCCGGAATGATGCCCATATAGGGGTCAATTTTGGGATAACGCAAAGCCCACATGATACCCGACGCCGCCGCAAGAGCAGAGCCTATGCAAAATGTCAAAGCAATAATCGTGTCTACACGCACACCTAAGAGACGCGTGGTCTCAATGTCTTTTGAAATGGCACGCATGGCAAGGCCGGGTTTGGTGCGATAGACAATCCAAAGCAAGATACTCACCAAGATGATGGTCACGCCGGGCACAAAAGCTGTAAGTGGCAAGATGTGCAAGTTGCCAATGCTCCATTTTTCCATGAGCCAATCCGGCTGCAAAACAGGACGCGGTAAGCCTGTAAATACGACCACTGCCAAACTCTCAATAAAGAAGGAGACAGCAATAGCACTTATAAGCGCAGAAATTCGCGGTGCCTCACGCAAAGGCCTGTAAGCTATGCGTTCCACAAGAACGCCCAAAAGACTTGCGCCGGCAATGGCTAAAAGAGCCGCGATGCCCCACGGCAAGCCGTAGGAAAATGTACCAAAAAAAACAAAGTATGCACCCACCATCAATACATCGCCATGTGCGAAATTGATAAGGCGTAAAATGCCATATACCATAGTGTAACCTATGGCTATAAGAGCATATAAGGAGCCTAGGGTAAGGGCATTAAAAAAATGCTGCAAGAACATCTCAAAGCTCATGCGTCCACCGTTTTACCATGCCAGAGGGTGTAGTGGGAGAAATGACAATATCAGTGCTCCCTGAAAAAAAGGGGGGAAAAATTCCCCCCTATACATACAATACTCTACGATGCTTTATTTAGGCTGAATGTCGCCCACATAGGTGCGCTTGCCGTTTTTGTACTCAATGATGCCAATAGGCATTTCTGCATCATGGGTTGCATTGATGCTGAGCACGCCCACAGGTGTGGAAAGATTCTTGATAGAAGCAAGAGCTTCTGTCACAGCTTCTGCGTCAGCTTCACCAGCACGGGTGATAGCGTCCATGATCATCATGTAGCTTGTGTAGCCAAGAGCGCCGTTCATGTTGGATTCTTTATCGGGATAGGCGGCATTCCATGCATCGCGAAATGCCATAGCTTCCTTGCTCATATTGGGCATATCAGCAGCATAGGGGAAGCCTGTAAGGATGAAACCTTCAGCGGCTTTGCCTGCGATTTTCACAGTGTCAGGATTGTCCATGGCGTCAGCGCCCATGAGGCGGAAGGTTGCGCCAAGCTCGCGCGCTTGCTTCATGATGATAGCGCCTTCTGCAAAGTATGCGGGCATAAAGACAACGTCAGGTTTTTTAGAAATGATTTCAGTGAGCTGTGCGGTGAAGTCTTGGTCGCCTGAGCTGTATTTCATTTCAGCGACAATATCGCCGCCAAGCTTGGTGAAGGAACGCTTAAAGAATGCGGACAAGCCCACAGCATAGTCATTTGCTACGTCCATAAGGATAGCAGCTTTTTTGTAACCAAGATTGTCAAAGGCATATTGTGCGGCGCCAAGCCCTTGATATGGGTCAATAAAGCACGCGCGGAAATAATATTTTTTCCCTTGTGTGACTAAGGGGCTTGTGCAGGAGGTGCCAACAACAGGCGTCTTTGCCTTTTCAGCCACTTCACCGCCGGCCATAGCTAAGGAAGAACCATAGGTGCCGATGATAGCAAGTACTTTGTCACGTTCTGTCAGACGCTTTACAGCATTTGCAGCTTCTACCTTATCAGACTTATTATCCACGACCACCAACTCAACGGGGCGACCCAAGACGGTGGGCATTTGCTTTTGTGCCAATTGCACGCCCTCAAGCTCAAGCTGACCGCCGAAGGCATTTTGCCCCGTCAAGGGCAGGTAAACACCAATTTTAATAGGTTCCACTGCCACAGCAGGGCTTACACCCATGGCAACAGCAGCAAAGGCCACTAAAAATGCATACTTTAAAAAACGCATTCCGCATTCCTCACAAGATTTAAGGTGTGAAAAAATCTACCATAAAAGGTATATACTCCGAACATCCGACGATATTTATATACAGAATTGCTTGTTTTTGCAAGAGAAGTTTTCAATAAAAAATAAAAGGATTTTAAAAGG
>CAYJHT010000172.1:0-5311 GCA_964369615.1 uncultured Desulfovibrionaceae bacterium | reverse complement strand
CGTCTTTACGGCGTCCTACATAGAGGGTGTTGCAGTCGGTGAGGAAGGGTTTGGCATTGTGTTTGAGTAGGAGGTCTACGACAGTTTTTGAAAAATTTGGACGCAAGAAGGAGAGGTTGCCGGGTTCGCCAAAATGGATCTTGATGGCGACGAACTTACCGTCAAGGGGGAGGCTTTCTATGCCGGCTTTGCGGATGAGTTTGTCGAGCTTCATTTGCAAGCTTGTTCCCACTTTGCAGCGCATGTCTGTAAAAAATACTTTGGACTTTTCTTTGCTATCCATGATGTTTCCTTGTGTTTGAACGTGAGAGAAATATGTGTGAGCGCGCAATCACTCTTTATCATTATAAAGCAGATAGCCAGCGCTACGTTGTGGAAAGGTACTCTGGAATGCTTTGTGAGACAAGTAAAAATATGTCTGCCGTATGTTTTTAGTCACGCTATTCTAATTTCGTTTTTTTCTTTTTGAAAAGCACTTGGGGGGAAACTTTTTTTAGGAAAAAAAAGTCCCCCCCAAACCCCCCTTCAAAAAAACCATCTGGATAACTAGACAATCGACCCTTTCGAATGGAACACTGAAAAGTTTTTTAGTGAATTCACTGAATTGTTAAGGATGAACATTCAAAGGGTCGCTTGTGTAGCTATCCAGCAAGCGCGTTTTGAAGGGAGGGAAACTTTCTGGCGCTAGAAAAAGTTTCCATCCAAGTGTCTTTCAAAAAACAAACTTTTAGCTGTTAAGCCTTCTTAATATATTTGAGGATTTTATGAAAAAATTTGCTACTTATTTGCTCTGCATTGCCATTGTTGGTGCTGGTATTGGCGCAGCAGCACTTTTTATTGTTACAAAACCGACATCCAAACGTGTTCCCCCGCCTGTGAGCAGTCCTCTTGTGACAGTCATCAACACTGTCAGAGAAAACGCCTCGCTCACTGTCTCTGCCCTTGGCACTGTGAAGGCAGCGCAAGAAACTGTCGTGCGCCCGCGAGTCTCCGGTTCTGTCGAAACGCTGGGAATTGCCTTTGAACCCGGCGGCCTTATTGAACAAGGCGCACTCCTGCTTCAATTAGACAGTGCTGACTATGAAAATGCCTTGGCACTTAAGCAAAGCGCTCTTGCCAAAGCAAAGGCCGACTATGACCTTGAAATGGGGCAACAACGTGTGGCACGCACAGAGTTGAAACAACTCTCAAAAACAGCGCCGGACGCCGTGCGCAATACTGCCCTTGCCCTTCGTGAACCACAACTCGCCCAAGCAAAGGCCAACTTACAAGCTGCAGAAGTGGACGTTAAACAAGCAGAACTTGACCTTGAACGTACACAAATTGTGGCGCCCTATAATGCCCTTGTCATCATGCGCAATGTGTCCTTAGGCAGTCAGGCGTCCCAATCCGATACTCTCGCCACCATCGTCGGCACAGACGAGTATCGTGTAGAAGCAGCAATCCCCTTGGACAAACTCCAATCTCTTGGCATGTCCGTTTTTGATAATGCCAAGGTCACTGTGTATACTGCCACAGGCAATGTGCGCGAAGGTAAGGTACTTCACAGTATCGCCTCTCTTGATGAAACGACGCGCATGGGGCGCGTGCTTGTGTCCATTGTCGATCCCTTGGCCTTGTCAGAGGACGGCAAAACGCCCCTGCTCCTAGGCGACCAAGTGCGCGTAGCCTTGCATGCTGGTGAGTTGAAAGATGTTATTACTTTGCCCCGAGCAGCCTTGCGCGGTAATAGTATGGTGTGGGTAGCAGTGCCTTCCTCACCAAATGAAGGGACAACAAATACAGCTCCCGAACAACAGACGTCGTCTTATAAACTTGACATACGCCCTGTGACCGTCGCGTGGAAGGATGCGGAAATTATTGTCATAACAGAGGGATTGTCAGAAGGGGAATTTATCATAACCTCCCCCCTCGGCGCCCCCATTCAAGGTATGCCATTGCGTCTGGCCCGCCCGCAACAAGATGCCGACGCGCGCCCTGCGCAAACAGGGTCTGAGGGAGCACAATAATGAGCGCCCAAAAGAACAACATCCCCAAACACTTGACGCGCGGCTCCGTAGGCTGGATGGCCTCAAATCCCGTAGCCGCCAACTTGCTCATGGTCGTGCTCATGATAGGCGGCATCATCGTCGCCTCACAAGTACGCCGCGAAGTCTTCCCGTATTTTGAAATCACCGAAGTCACCGTGTCTGTCACTGTGAGTGGCGCCACACCGGAAGAAATGGAAAAAAGCGTGGCGCAGGCCATTGAAGAAGCCGTCCAAGGACTGGACGGCGTAGAAGAAACAACAGCGAATATCACCACAGGTTCCGCGTCAGTTATCATTGAAGGCACCGACGATGTGGACGGCAACATCCTTCTGCAAGATGTGAAAGCCGCCGTTGACCGCATTACGACCTTTCCCGTCGACGCTGAACGCCCCACCGTCTCCTTGCGCTCCTCACGGCGCGAAGCCATTGAACTTATGGTAGCAGGCAATGTCGACAGAACAGCCTTGCGCTATTGGGCAGAACTTATAAAAGAAGACTTGATTCAAGACCCTGCCATCACGCAAGTAGAACTTGAAAACACCCGTGACCATGAAGTGTGGGTAGAAGTATCCCAAGAAACATTGCGGCGCTACGGCCTGACTATGGAAGACGTCTCGCGCGCCATAGGCGTAGGCGCTGTCCAACAAGGAGGCGGCAGTGTCAATGCCGCCAGCGGCGATATCCTCCTGCGCCTTAATGAACGCCGCGACTACGCCGCAGACTTTGCCAATATCGCAGTACGCACAAATGCCGACGGCAGTCGCCTCCTCCTCGACGATATTGCCACCATCACAGACACCTTTGACGACACACGCCGCTGGAGCCAATACAATGGACAAGACGCGCTCTCCATTGAAATTTACAGCCTCGGCAACGAAGACCCCACAGAGGTCGCAGAAGCCTCCTTGCGCATCATGGATAAGTATAATGCCATCATGCCGGGCGATTTACGCGTCTTTGAACAGAAAAACATGGCAGACGTCTACAAGCAGCGCAAGGAGCTTATGACCTCCAATGCACTCATGGGCGTTTTACTCGTGTTTTTGTGTCTTTCGCTCTTCTTGCGCCCCTCTCTGGCTTTTTGGGTGAGTCTTGGTATTCCTGTTTCTATACTGGGCGCCTTTTGGTTCTTTGTGCCCTTTGGCATAAGCTTGAATGTTATTTCTATGTTTGCCTTCATTATTACCCTCGGCATCGTGGTAGACGACGCCATTGTTGTAGGCGAAAATGTGGGCGCGTGGCTAGAGCGCGGCGTCACTCCCTTGGAGGCCGCCATAAAGGGCACAAAAGAAGTAGCTGGACCTGTGACATTTTCTGTGCTCACAAATATGATTTCCTTCATGCCCATGCTCTTTATTCCGGGCACGATGGGCAAGGTGTGGATGGTCATTCCGCTCATCGTTGTAGCTGTATTCATATGCTCGCTCATTGAAAGCGTATATGTGTTGCCGGCACACTTAAGTCATCTCAAACGGCGCGAAGAGAAAAACGCCGCCAACCCCAAGAAAGGCTCCATCCTCCTTGCCCCTTTCCGCGCCTTCAGCGCATGGCAAGAGCGCTTTAGCGCACGCTTCATGCACTTCGTGCAATATACATTCGGCCCCTTTGTGGGAAAGGTCTTGCATCAACGATATGTCACCGTTGCC
Organism: uncultured Desulfovibrionaceae bacterium; assembly: GCA_964369615.1. Lineage (GTDB taxonomy): Bacteria > Desulfobacterota > Desulfovibrionia > Desulfovibrionales > Desulfovibrionaceae > CAYJAD01. The sequence goes on along the minus strand of CAYJHT010000172.1, from coordinate 1,635 downwards.
ATTGGCCTAGCTATCCTCGCCATGACGGCAGGCTATGTAGCCTCAGGACGGCTTGGCTTTGACCTTATGCCGCGTGTAGAATCGGACTATGCCTTTGCGCAAGCGGTAGTGCCCTCGGGCACATCGCGCGCAGAATTGCAACGCGTCACAAATAGCCTCGTCGACGCAGCACAGCGCGTTGTCGATGCCAATGGCGGCGACGCCCTTTGCACCGGCATTCAAGCAGAAGTAAAGGACACAACCATCAGCGTTCTTGTCCACTTAGTTGATCCCGACGTGCGCCCCATGAGTACGGAAGACGTGACACAGGCATGGCGTAAGGCCGTCGGCATGATTCCGGGTGTAGAAAGCCTCGTCCTCCAAGCTGACCGCGGCGGCCCCGGCAGTGGCAGTGGCTTGACCGTGCGCCTCTCCCACCGCGACACAGCCACGCTTGAAGCGGCGGCGGCAGAGCTTGGCGCCGTGCTTGCCACCTATGGCGGCGTGAGCGACGTGGACTTGGGCACAAGCCGTACCATGCGCCAATTTGACGTGCGCCTCACCCCCTTGGCAGAACAACTCGGCTTCACGTCACAAGAGGTTTCACACCAATTGCGCTACGCTTTTGAAGGCGTCACCGCCCTACGCCAACAGCGCGGCAACAGCGAAATGACCGTTCGCGTGCGCCTGCCCGAAAAAGATCGTATGAGCGAAGCCACCTTTGAAGAACTCATTCTCCGTGCCCCTTCAGGACAAGAAGTGCTCATGCGCGATATCGTACAAACAGAGGACGGACAAGCAGACTCCACCATCAGACACACGAACGGGCGCCGCACTGCCACCGTCACGGCAAACATCACACCCGCCTCTGCCACAGGTGGCATGATGAGCGTCATTGAACAAGAAGTCATGCCCGGCATCATTGCAGGCTATGATGGGCTTTCATGGGAATTTGGCGGACGCCAAAGTGACATGGCAGACAGCACCATGGCTATGGTCTTGGGTCTACTTATGGCACTGCTTGGCATTTACGCGCTTCTTGCCATTCCTTTCAAAAGCTACACACAGCCGCTTATTATTATGTTGTCCATCCCCTTCGGTATCGTGGGCGCAGTGGCAGGGCACCTCATCATGGGCTACAGCCTCAGCGTTATTTCCCTCTTTGGCATCGTGGCGCTGTCGGGCGTCGTGGTCAACGATTCCCTTGTTCTCATCGACTTTGCCAACAAAGCACGGCTCAATGGCATGAACGCCTTTGACGCAGTGCAACAAGCCGCCATACAAAGAGCACGCCCCATCCTCCTCACAACGCTGACGACCTTCTTAGGACTCATGCCCATTATTTTTGAAACCTCAAGGCAAGCAAAGTTCTTGATACCTGTGGCGCTCTCGCTCGGCTTTGGCATCCTCTTTGCCACATTTATTTGCCTCCTACTCGTGCCCGCCTTCTACCTCATTCTAGACGACGTGCACAAACTCTTTCAAGGCAAAAAGAGTGCAGATACAGAAGACAGCCACACACAAAGACCAGTCCTCAATGCTCGTCAAGCATAAAACACGTTGTTTTGGTTTGTTTTCTTGAAAGGGGTTTGGGGAAAACTTTTTTTATTTTTTTTAAGTTTTTTTCTTGGGGGAAAACTTTTTTTAGGAAAAAAA
>CAYJHT010000171.1:0-5318 GCA_964369615.1 uncultured Desulfovibrionaceae bacterium | reverse complement strand
CCCTTATAAGTAATCTCAGCCATGCTTGTCCTCCTTGGACATAATCTTCGCGTCACCACCAATGGGAACCACTGGTCTCAACCTTTTTGATGTTACACCAAATCCGCGCTTGCCACCCTCATGGTGTCTACGCGACTCAACTCACGTTGGTTTGCCTCAAACAAAATTATGATGTGTAAGTCTGTGCATTCACACTACGTGACACAATCTGCCACATTTTCTTGTAGATAGCAAGTCACTTGCGCAATTTTTTTTTCGCCAAGCAAAACATAAAAATACTTGCACCAAAAATGTAACCGTATACTTACACAAAAAAATATTTTTCGCAACACTTATTATGCAGAATATAAAAATCCATGCTGATCTTTCAAGGCGACTATAAGCGCAGAAAGCTTATCCTCTGAAGACATAGGCCGAATGCGTACAAACACACGGCGCCTGTCGCCAATATCCTCATTATGCGATAATATTGATATAATACTCGCCTCATGACTGCGCAATGTGTCAAACATGTCCCGCATATTTCCACGCTCATCAGGAACTTCAAACGCAAGCACAGTGCCACCTTGACGGGCACCCGTTATATTTATGAGCACCTTAAAAATATCGTGATCCGTTATAATCCCGACAAGCTTGTCATCTTCTGTGACAGGAAGACCACCAAAACCCTTTTCCTCCATAAGCATAGCCACTTTTTCAACCGTATCGCCAGGCGAAACGCAGACAGGCTTCACTGTCATAATCTCCTTTACCTTTAACTCAGAAAGAAGATACTGCAACTCATGGACTTCTAAGGTGGTCGCCTTGGACGGCAATGCCGCCTTCACATCTCTGTCCGATACAATGCCCACCACATTACGCTGCGTATCCAAAACAGGCAGACGCCGAATATCATGGTCTTGCATAAGCTTATTCGCTTTATTCACGGAAGTCTCGGGCGTAACGGTGATGACATCCCTTGTCATCCAAGAACTGATCAGCATGCTTCCTCCTTAGTATTAGGTGCTGCAAGAGCATTTGTGGACACCGATTAAATTGACGCTTATCACAAGCAAAAATGAGAATCAAGAGAAATCTACTACTTTTTCACAAAAAAACTCTTTCCCCATCATCAAGAAAAAAAAGCTCGCGCCCATCTATGTGAAAAAGATGCATTTTTACATCCTTACCAAGGAAGTCTCGCGCATGACAGGCCGCCTTACGCATAACCTTTTCTATAACGCTCAGCGCGTTCTCATGCAACAACAAACACTCCAAAGCATGATGCGCACTGACACATGCGCCTATCTGCGGCGCATGTATTCCCTCCTCTGCGCACCATGCCACAAGACTCTCAAAGTTCAGCGATGTTTTGTGCGCATGCGTGTTGGCGTGTCCTTGCGCAAGTTTGAGCAATTTGCCGAAAAAACAGCCCCAAACAACATGCTCAAAATCATAACGCCCAGCCTCATTGAGGGAAAATTTCACAAAGTCCGCCACCTGCACAGCGCCTTGCAAAGAAATATGCGGATATCTTGCAAGCAACAACTTTTCAGAACGCCGACCCGTGGACAAGCACACAGAACGACATCCTGTAGCATGGGCAACGCACAAGGCCTGCGCGATGCTTGCTTGCCATGCCTCATGGCTGTACGGACGCACTGTCCCGTGCGTCCCTAAAATAGAAATGCCGCCAACAATACCAAGGCGCGCGTTGAGCGTGCGACGCGCAACTTCCACACCCTGCGGCACAAAAATACACACATCAAGGCCGCCGACATAGGCATGCCTTTGCAAAATACGCTCAAGACCGGCGCGTATTTGACGCCGAGGAGCAGGATTAATAGCCGCCTCACCCACTGCCAAGGGCAGGCCGGGCAGCGTAAAGCGCCCCACACCTTCACCGCCATCAATAACAATGTCGCTGTGCGCCTCAGTGAAAGCAACAGTTGCGTGAATGCGCAGTTTATGTGTCACATCGGGGTCATCCCCTCCGTCTTTTTGCACGATAGCTGTGGCACTCTTATCATTATGGCGCGTCACAGAACTTATGGGGATACATAAATCAGCGCCGAGGCACTCCCCCTTTTCTCCGGGGGGCAAGGGAACTGTCATGGGTGACAAGACCTGCTCCTCAAGCAGATGTGTAAGCGCCGCCATGGCTGCACCTGTCGCCGCGCTGCCTGTGGTAAAGCCTTCACGCAAGCTTTTTTGTTCTGTCCTAGTCATGTATTATGCTTCATCATTGTCAATATTACTTACAGAACACAAGGGTAAAACGCTTTTTAAATACCCCTGATACTTATCGAGATATAGGGAGAGTGCCACGGCAAAATTACGCCCTGCCATGCCATCCACAAAGAGCTGACTCACCTCTCGTTCTTGCAAAAGAACCAACTGAAAACGGCCTATAATCACCCTTTCTTCCTTGCTCATTTTACGAAGAAGGCGGCGGAAAACGTCTTGCCCGCGAGGAAGGTAGAGCCAAAAATACATAAGATCAAGAGCATTGATGATAATGGCGATTTTTAATGCACGGTGCTGTTCCCCTAATCGTTTAAGCAATTGTCGCGGCTTACTCAAAAGTGCCACAATATCTTCCTCGGGGAAAAGCAATTCCAACTGTACATAGGTCTGAAATATTTGTTGAAGCTTGCCCTCATAATCCCAATAACGCACACGACGATTGGCGCTTCTGTCCGCATGTCCTTCAATAATGCCAGCCACAGTATCCGAGGCCATTTTTGAAATAATCGCCGCGCTTGTTTGCAAAAGCGCCTGCGGGTTAGCTACATTAAATATGTGTAAAGCTTCAAGAACAAGACCATTGTACAGCATAGAAAGAGGTATCGCAAGGGCACTGCGAAAAAGATTGCCTATAATTGCTTCCTTTGGCAGGCCGCGCACAAAGTTATGCCATGAAATATATAAACCATTGACGACAGCCATAATTGTATACACCATGACCGTCTGCTCAGCCACCGTATAGCCGAGGCTCTTTTCCAAGAGCCAAATACGCACGCCCCATTCCAACAAAGGAACGGAAAAACCTGTATACATAAGCGAATCACACAAACGCGACCAGCTCACATAATCCTTCCAGCGCAAAAGAGTCGAACGCCCGCCGCCTGCCATAACCGCCTGTAAAATATTCCGTCCGCCTGTAATGGCAAACCATATCACAGGCCCAAACCACGCCAAAAACCACCACGACTGCGTATAATGAAAGGCGATAGACGCAGGGACAAAGCCCGCCAAGACCTTGAGCATATTGGCAACACGTGTATTTAAAAAAGCACAGCGCCTTGTACTGTCACGCGCACGCGCCGCCCTGCACCGTGCAGCTTCTGCAAGAGCCGCCGCAGGGCTTAATAAGGACACATTGGATTGTTTTCTATCTATATCGTCCGGATGAAAGGTACACTGTGACGAATGCGTGTGCCACTCCTGCTCCTTACGAAAACCATAATATTTTGACCACGGTAAGGCACGCAAAAAGCGCGTCAAAAAGCTTTTTTGTGGGACAAGTCTTCGCGGACTATAACGCACCTGATAATGAACTTCGATATGCAAGGGAATATAATCAGCTACAGGCATTGCACCGCCTTTTGCGTGCCATGCCTCAAGCGTTCTTTGCGCTTGCGTAGGTAAGGTCTCTGGAATAACAAGCCCCATATCTCTGTGGGCAGCAACAGAGCTTGTGGCATCTGTGCCCATGCGCGTGCGCAAGGGAGTTGTTGCATAATAGTTTCTCAATATTTGAATATTCTGCAATATCTCACGCAAAAGCATACAGCGTTCCGATTGACGCACGCCTCCTTCTTCAGCCTCCACCCTCTTCAGCAAATTCAAAACAAAATATTTTAAGCGAGGAAGGCTCCTCCCGTTCAAAACATGCAAAAATTCTGTAATTTCTGCGAGATGCGTCAAGCGCTCTTCTTCCCACGCTTGAAAATTAAATATTTCAAGGTGTGTTATCAAGCCCCGACAATGCCACAGTAATTCAAGCACATTTTCTGCTGTCAAATTGGTGAGATTGAGAACGAGAAAATATGTATCGTGCATACTGCTCAACCAGTCTACAAGTGCCACAGGGGCGAGAGTCATAAGCTCTGGACAAGGAACAGCATCTTCCGCATTCTTGCCAAGGCAGCGCTCTTGCGCCCAACGTGACCAAAAGGAATCCGTATTTTTTGCGTGGAGCTGCTCTGCCACCGCCGCCAGCGTTGCCCACTCCTGCGGCAGTGCGGACAGTGCCACATGCTTTTGTAAATGGTCAAAAATATAGGTGCTCAAGTGTGGCGGTGTGGCTTGCCCGCCTCCCACAGACTGCGCAAAATCCTGCTCTTGCAAGGGAGGAAGCTCCGTTCCCACGGGCAGAGCACGCACTATTGCCGGTCTGTGGCACTCGTTCCAATGCGCCAGCGCCCTATAAACAGCCCGCGCACGAAAAGCGCATGTCTCACGACCCAAGCGCATAAGGTGCCGCATCGGCGCTTCATCAAGAAAGCGTAAAAAACTGTCAGTATCGGGAAAGTTTCGTGCTGTCCAGACTATTTGAATATACTTGCCCCCAAAAGGCACCGTGAACTCAATCCCCATAAGCACATCAACACCCATAATATCTGCGGCGTGCAAAACTTCATAGGCAATATGCGGTTCTATATAGTTATAATAAATGATGGTCATGTGACGGATGCCCTTAATCCACGCGTCCATGATGAGTTGTGTGGGATTTTTCCGCCCCTTCGTGTTGGCATCGTGGACATGGTGGTCAAAGGAGAGTTGACTCCAGTCCTCGGGCATCTCCACAAGTCCATAGCGATGCAATTGTTCGCGTATCACACGCGGAGAACCATGAGCGGCGCGTCGAAAATCGTGCGCAAGTGCAAGCTGCTGTGCAATATTTCCATGGGAACGCACAATGTCCTTCATAATCTGAATCAGAACCCGCGCCGTATTGCGCCGAAGAAGTGTTTGTGCACTGCTAATAACTTCATCATAAAGGGTGCGCAACGCGCTCAATCGCCTATATGAGTTGTGTTTTTGCGAAGCAACCGTGGCATCATCCAAATCGCCAAGACTCGTCAGCAAGCGTGCTACCGCATGCGCCACCCGCATCTCATGGGAGAGCATAAGGGTCTTTATGCCGTGAGGGTGCAAGTTCGCATCAAAAATACGCTCTGTCGTCGAGCTTTCCTTTTGCGTCAAAATTTTACTCACCAAGGTAATCAGCGCATAATCTTGTCTGTCAAAAAAGAATTTTTCTAGCATCACTTATCCCTCCGCCTCATTCAAATGTGAGTTTTTGAAAGGCACTTGGGGGGAAACTTTTTTTT
>CAYJHT010000170.1:0-5330 GCA_964369615.1 uncultured Desulfovibrionaceae bacterium | reverse complement strand
CCCACAAAAAAACAATTTGGAATGACATGGGAAAAAGGGCTCTTGAAGACTTGACAGTAAGAGGGGCTGAGGCTATGCATTTTTGACAGGGTTTTTTTCTCTGGATATTGGATAACATTATTATCGGGTCTTTCATGACCTCAAAAAAACATTGGAGGATACAATGGGTTGGAACGTAGCAATTGATGCAGACAAGTGTACCGGCTGTGGCGAATGTGTGGACGTCTGTCCTGTAGAAGTATATGAAATGCAGGAAGGCAAGTCTGTGCCTGTCAACGAAGAAGAATGTCTTGGCTGTGAATCTTGCGTTGAAGTCTGTGAGACTGGTGCTGTAAGCATTGAAGAGATGTAAACTTTTTTGAAAACTCCTTCCCTTTGCTCTTTGAGTGTATATGATAGGGGATAGGGGTTTTCATGGGTTTTGAATACGATGCCGCCAAGCCCCCTTGGCGGCATCTTGGTAAATACCGGAAAGATTTCTTTGGCTTGTGATACTGCGAGTAGAGGAAATGGGAAAAGATTTTTACTAAAACCTTGATAGAGTTCTAAGGACAGCTATGATACCAGACCTTTCTGCCATTTTTACCCGTTATGAGACCCTTGTGGCCGAAACGGACGCGCTTTTTGCGCATGTTCGCAACAGTTTTCCGGATTGCGTCATCTGTGCGCAAGGGTGCAGTGACTGTTGTCACGCGCTTTTTGATCTTTCGTTGGTAGAGGCCATGTATCTTAATGCGAAGTTTATGGAAACTCTCGAACATGGACGAAAACGCTCAGACGTCTTAAGCCGTGCTGCCGACCTTGACCGTCAACTCGTGCGCATGAAACGAGATTTTTATAAGGGGACAAAGGACGGGAAAAGTGCTGAAGATATCATGCATGAAGCTGCGCTTGTGCGTGTTCCCTGTCCATTACTTGATGAGGGTGATGCGTGTATCCTTTATGACTGTAGACCGATTACATGTAGGCTCTATGGTATTCCTTTGAATATTCAGGGGCAGGGGCATGTGTGTGGCAAGACGCATTTTGATAAGGGTAAGGATTATCCTGCGGTGCATATGCACGCCATACAAGCACGCTTGGACGAGCTTTCGCGCGATATAGCACGCACTGTGAAAAGTCGTTTTTTAGAACTTCCTCAAGTTTTTGTGCCTGTGTCTATGGCGCTTTTGACGCGATATGATAAAACATACTTGGGTATTGGCCCCGCCAAAAAGGAGTGACCTGTGCTGGAGATGATTCCTGCCAGTGTATTTCGCGATGGGACGCCACAAAAGCTTAATGATGAGCAAGAAGGTCTTAAGCGCGAAATTTACGAGAAAATGCAACCGAGGCGACGCAAATTTGTCGATCGCATCGGCTATGAGAATTGGGATCCCTTTCAAAAACCAAATGATCCACTTGATATACGTCTCGATACGACGAAACGCACAACACAACAACTCGTGCGCGAATTTTTGCAGGCTGCGGCAAAAAAAGGACAGTATAGCAATGATTACGGGCGCGGCGCTCTTGAGTGTGCTCTTGGGGTCGTAAATAGGGATGAAAAATACATGGGTATTATGGACTTTTGCCTGTGGTATCACGAACTGTTGAAAAAAGAAGGACATATTTCATGAAGCACCAATATGATGATCTTGACGAATATATTGCAGACCTTAAAAGCGAAATTGCCACAAATGAAAATTGTGCAAATCACCATTATAATTTAGGCTTGGCTTTATTGACGAAGCGTGATTTTATGGCGGCGGAAGAATCCTTCTTGGCAGCTGTTCGCAATTCCCCGCGTCTTGCTGAAGCTTTTGTGCAACTTGGCGGTATCTGTCTTGAGCGTGGCGATCTTGACGGCTGTCTTCGTTATAATGAAGAAGCAGCACAGTGTAGAGCAAAGTTCCCCGTACCTTGGGCAAATATAGGTTTTGTCCACTTGCAGCGAGGAGAACCGGAAAAAGCCATTACTGCGCTTAAAAAAGCCATAAAATGGGACGAAAACTTCCTTCAAGCCCGCAATGCGCTTGCTACTGCCTACTTTATGGAAGGCGATTACAAGGCAAGCGAGCAGGAATCAAACGAAGTTTTGCGGCGTGAACCAAAGTTTGCGCCTGCATGGAATAATCTTTCCTTGGCTCTCTTTGAGCAGCAAGAATTTGCGCGCGCTGTCGAAGCAGCTGACAACGCCCTTGCCGGCGGTTTTGAAGTGCGTCAAGAGTATCTTGCTGAACTTGAGCCACACAGAAAATAGCCGTACTGAGAGGGCGCTTTTTGTATAAGCGCAGAACAGCGTGGGATATGGAGTTTTATATGAAGTTTGTGAAGATGCACGGGGCAGGCAATGACTATGTCTATATGGATACTCAAATACAACCCGTTGCAGATCCCGCCGCTCTTGCCATAAGAGTGAGCGACAGGCATAAGGGAATTGGATCTGATGGGCTTGTCCTCATCATGCCGGCCGATGCGAAGGTTGACGCGCATGTGCGCATGCGCATGTTCAATAGTGATGGAAGCGAAGCACAAATGTGCGGCAATGCCATACGCTGTGTCGCAAAATACGCTTATGAAAAAGGCTATGCAAAGGATACCTGCATGCGTGTTCAAACGCAGGCCGGCGTCAAGGTTATTGATGTGCAAGTGGACGTTGCCAAGGTGCGCGACGTGAAGATGGATCGCGGTCGTGTCAAGGACGTGCAAGTAGATGTGCGACGGGTCGTGTCTGCTACGGTGGACATGGGCAAGCCTGAATGGCGCCCTGCCTATATTCCTGTCAGATATACGGGCACTACGGACGATGAAGGACGTATTCCTGAAAAAATTTCGGTGTCTACTGCTGCAAAGGTTTATGAGGCGACATGTGTATCCATGGGCAATCCTCATGCGGTTATTTTTGGCGAAGCCTTGGACACCTTGCCCATCGAAACCATAGGCCCTGTGCTTGAGCATCACCCCCTTTTTCCAGAACGTATTAACGTGGAATTTGTGGAGGTTTTGGACAGAAACAATGTACGCATGCGTGTATGGGAGCGCGGCGCAGGCGAAACGCAAGCCTGCGGTACAGGCGCGTGTGCTGTAGTGTGCGCCACCGCACGCCTTGGCCTCACAGACAATGATGTGACCGTCCACGTGCTTGGTGGTACCTTGCACATTGGTTTGGCAGAGAATGGACATGTCTTTATGACAGGGGAAACGGTGGAAGTTTTCGCCGGCGAATTTTTATTATGATAAAAAGGGGTATACATGTTTCACGTTAATCCTTGGTATGCAGGTCTTCCGGGTTCTTATCTTTTTGCAGAAATTGGCCGCCGCCGTCAGGCATTTCAGGCCGCGCATCCTGAGGCACAACTGATTTCCTTAGGTATAGGCGATGTTTCTCGTCCTTTATCTCCGGCTATTTTGAAGGCTTTGCACAAGGCTGTGGATGAAATGGGTGAGAGTGCAAGCTTCAAGGGTTATGGCCCTGAACAGGGCTATGATTTTTTGCGCAATGCTATTTGCGAGAACGACTATGCTGCACGCGGCATGGATATAGCAGCAGATGAAATATTTGTCAGTGACGGCGCCAAATGCGATGTGGGTAACTTCCAAGAGCTGTTCGCCGATGATGTGCGCGTGGCTGTGACGGATCCTGTGTATCCCGTTTATGTAGATTCCAATGCCATGTCGGGGCGTATGGGCACCTATAATGACGGACGCTGGGACAAAATGATATATTTGCCTTGCACGGCAGAAAATAATTTTGTGCCGGACTTCCCGAAGGAAGTGCCCGATGTTATTTATTTGTGCTATCCGAACAACCCCACAGGCACCATGTTGCCGCGTGAGGCCATGAAAGCTTGGGTAGATTATGCGCAAAAAAATGGTGCGATTATCTTGTATGATTCTGCATATGAAGCCTATATTTCCGGCGATGACGTGCCCCATAGTATTTATGAAATTGACGGCGCACGTGAAGTGGCAGTAGAGTTTCGCTCTTTCTCTAAAACGGCGGGTTTTACAGGTTTGCGCTGCGCTTATGTGGTTGTGCCTAAGACGCTTAAAGTGAAGGGTGCAGGACTTGATTTGCATGGCATGTGGAACCGTCGCCAGTGTACAAAATATAATGGATGCCCTTATATTGTACAAAGAGCCGCCGCTGCGATTTATAGCCCTGAGGGCAAGGCAGAGGTTCGTGCAATTGTTGATGGCTATATGAAGAATGCTGGTGATGTGCGTCAAACTCTCGTAGAGATGGGTTTGGATGTGTATGGCGGCGAGCATGCGCCCTATGTGTGGGTGCGCACGCCTAAGCAAGACGGCGTGCAGATGCCTTCATGGGACTTTTTCCAACATGTGCTTGAAAAGGCGCAAGTGGTGTGTACGCCCGGGGCAGGTTTTGGGCCTAGCGGTGAAAACTATGCACGCTTTACTGCTTTTGCAGCGCCTGAAGCGACAAAGGCAGCATTGGAAAGGGTAAGGAATATTTTTTAATTGAGGTTCGTTGCGCGAAAAGAGAGCAGGTTTCTTTTTTCGCGCAGAGCCCATAGACTTTTTGGGTAGGGCTTATGGCGCATATACATATTCTTCGTTCTCTTTTGGCCGATGGAAAACATTCTATTGGGTCGTGGTTGCAGCTTCCTTCGCCGGATGTGGCAGAATTGCTCGCGCGTTCCGGATATGACTGGATTGTGGTGGATATGGAGCACGGCGCACTGAGTGCGGCGGATTTGCCATCGCTTTTTAGAGCTATAGAAAGTGGCGGTGCTGCGCCCTTTGTGCGCGTTGTGGAGGCCTGCCCAAGTGCTATCAAAACTGCTCTTGATGCCGGTGCCCAAGGGCTTATCCTTCCACATATAGAAAGCTACGACCAATTAAACGCAGCAATTAACTATACTCTTTTTCCCAATGCCGGCGGCAAGAGGGGCATAGGTTATTGTCGTGCTAATGCTTACGGGAAAGAATTTGACAGTTATTTGCAGAGTGTGAGCAATGAAATTTTTGTTGTCGCGCAAGTAGAGCATGTCAACGCGCTTGCAGAGCTGGAAAGTATCATAGGGCACCCGCGCCTTGACGCCATTATGGTGGGGTCCTATGATTTGACGGGTTCTATGGGCATCACCGGAGACTTTGAGCATCCGGATTTTCTGGAAATTATGGAAAGAATCACGCAGACCTGCTCTAGGTACAATGTGCTTATGGGAACGCATATTCCATATCCCGATCATGACGCTCTTGCGCGATGCATTACAAAGGGTCAGCGTTTTATTGCCTATGGTATGGACAGCGTTTTTCTGTGGAGTGCGGCTGCGCGACCCTTTATTTGTTAGGAGCTGTTTCTAAATAGAAATATTTTTTTG
>CAYJHT010000169.1:0-5423 GCA_964369615.1 uncultured Desulfovibrionaceae bacterium | reverse complement strand
TAAAAAACAAAATAAAAAAACTAAACTAAACTAAACTAAACTAAACTAAACTAAAAACCTACCACAAATCGGCGTCAGGGGTGCCGAATTGGCTTGCATAGCGTGTGTTGAAGGCTTCTTTTGTGATGGTGTGTAGTTGTGTACCGCATTTTTCTATGGCGAAACTTGCGCAGGTGGAGGCTATGTATGCGGCTTTGATGATATCGCGACCTGCGTGAAGTCCTTTGAGGAGACCTGCTCTGTGTGCGTCGCCTGCGCCTGTGGGGTCGACGACTTGTGGGACGGTGACGGCGGGGATATGGGTGCGTTGTTCGTCGTGAGTTATGGAGGCGCCTTTTTCACCATAGGTCGTTATGCAATGTTGTGTGAGATTTTCAATTTCTGCTTGTGTTTTGCCTGTTTTTTTGCAGATCATTTCGAGTTCGTAGTCATTTATGGTGAGCGCGTAGGAGCCTGCTATGCCTTGGAGGAGGTTTTCAGCGGAGAGTACGGGTAATTGTTGACCCGGGTCGTATATGTAGCGGAGGTTTTTGTTTTTGTAGTATTCTGGTAGTGCACGCATATCGTTGAGATTTCCGGGTGAGACTATGGCTATGTCCTTTTCTTCGTTAAGGTGTGGGTAGCTATAGCGGCAAGGGAGAGACATGGCGCCGGGGTAGAAGCCTGTGATTTGGTTATTAAGTGTGTCTGTTGTGATGTAGCACAGGGCGGTGAAGAGTTCGTCATCTTGTACAATGCCATCGAGCGGGAGGTTGAGTGCTTCGAGGTGCTTTGCGTAGGAGGCGAAGTCGCGTCCTGCGGAGGCGAGAATATAGGGTTTTTCGCCGATGAGTGCGAGTGTGTAGGCAATATTTCCGGCGCATCCGCCGAATTGTTCTTCCATGCGATCGACCATGAAACTGATACTAAGGGCGTGCAGTTTGTCAGGGATGATGCTTTCTTGAAAATTTCCTTTGAAGGCCATGATACGGTCGAAGGCGAGTGAGCCGGAAATATATATTGCCATGATGATTCCTTTTTATGCTTTGATGCTGTCGTTGATAACTTTTTTGAAGTGCCCGAAAATGCATTGGCTGTCAATGGGCCCCGGTGCGGCTTCGGGGTGATGTTGGATGGATATGATGGGGAGTTTTGTGTGTGCGAATCCTTCCAAGGTGTTATCATTGAGGTTGATGTGGGTCATTTCGACATCTGGCACGCCTGTAAGATCGACGCAGAATCCGTGATTTTGCGAGGATATTTCGACGGTATTTGTGCGCAGATTTTTGACGGGATGGTTGCAGCCGTGGTGTCCGAATTTGAGTTTTGATGTACTGCCGCCGAGTGCGTGTCCGAGGAGTTGGTGTCCGAGGCAGATGCCTGCGACGGGATAGATTTTGATAAGTTCGCGGACGATATTAATTTCTTTTGTGAGGATTGCGGGGTCGCCGGGTCCATTTGAGAGGAAGACGGCTTGGGCGCCACAGTTTTTAACGTCTTCTGGTGTGAAGTGAGGTGGCACCATGAGCATATCGAAGCCTTGGGCTTCGAGGAGGCGTAGGATGTTCCATTTGATGCCGTAGTCGTAAACGACGAGGCGTGTTCCTGTGCCTTTCCAAGTGTGTGCGCCGTCATTTGCAAGGCTTACCGGTTCGGGTTTGGAGCCTGACCATGTGTATGTTGAAGTGGGCGCAACGCGTGTGACGAGGTTTTGTCCTTCCATTGAGGGCATGGCTTGGGCGCGTTTTTGAAGTTCTTTTGGATCGAGGCAAGTGGTTGAGATGACGCCGCGCATGGCGCCGTTGATGCGTAGATGTCTTGTGAGTGCGCGTGTGTCGAGGTTTTCGACACCGGGGACATTATTTTCTACGAGGTAGTCGGGGAGTGACTTTATGGAGCGCCAGTTTGAGGGTTCTTTGCAGCATTCTTTGACGAGCAGTGCGGATACGTGGACGCGGTCAGATTCATTATCTTCGGCATTTATGCCATAGTTTCCGACCATGGGATAGGTCATACAGACCATTTGTCCGCAGTAAGAGGGATCTGTGAGGACTTCTTGGTAGCCTGTCATGGCGGTATTGAATATGACTTCGCCTTGGCCTATTGTTTCACCGTCTATGGCGCCTGTGAAGGAGGCGCCTGTGAGGGTGAATCCGTCTTCTAGTACGAGGAGTGCTTTCATATATATACTCTTTTTTTCAGCGATGTTTTAGTTACGATTTTCACGGGCGTAGTATTCTTGGAGGCTTTCTACGTGCAAGGGTTCTTGTCTTTGTACGCTTAGGGCGCGTGCTGTTGCGCGTGCGCCTGCGAGTGTTGTGCAGTAGGGGATGCCGTAGGCCAGTGAAGTGCGTCTGATTGCGCGCGAGTCGTGGGCGGTTTGTTTGCCTGAGGCTGTATTGACGACGAGAGCGATTTCGTTGTTTATGAGTAAGTCTACGATATTTGGGCGTCCCTCGTAGACTTTGAGCACTTCTTCTACTTTGAGTCCATGTTCTTTGAGGAAGTCTGCGGTGCCCTTTGTGGCGACGAGCTGGAATCCGCCTTGGACGAATTTTTCTGCGACGCTTGGCAGGAAGGGTTTGTCGCGATTATTGACGGAGAGGAAGACTTTTCCACTTTGCGGGAGTTTTTGTCCTGCGGCGAGTTGGCTTTTGTAGAAGGCTTCTTCAAAGGTGGGTCCCATGCCCATAACTTCGCCTGTGGAGCGCATTTCAGGGCCGAGTACGACGTCGACACCGGGGAAGCGGTTGAAGGGGAAGACGGCTTCTTTGACGCAATAGAAGCCACCGCGGCGCATGGCCCACGGGTCGAGTTCTTCGAGTGTTTTTCCGAGCATGACTTGTGTTGCGAGGTATGGGAGTGGCACGCCAGTGGCTTTTGCGACAAAGGGTGCTGTTCTGGATGCGCGCGGATTAACTTCGAGAATGAAGATGATATCGTCTTTAATAGCGAATTGGATATTCATAAGGCCGACGACGCGTAGCTCTTGGGCGAGTGCTTCGGCTTGGAGTGCGATATTTGCGACGTGGTCATAAGAAAGAGAGAAGGAAGGCAGAACACATGCGGAGTCGCCGGAGTGGATGCCTGCTTCTTCGATATGTTCCATGATGCCGGCAATATAGACATCTTTTCCGTCAGAGAGGGCGTCTACATCCACTTCTATGGCGTGTTCGAGGAATTTGTCAATGAGTATGGGGTGTTCAAGGACTTCTTGTACATGATTGCGGAAGTATTCTGTAAGTTCTTCAGCATCATAGACAATAGCCATAGCGCGTCCGCCAAGAACATAACTTGGACGCACGACAACAGGATACAGAATTTCTTCTGCAACGGCGAGAGCTTGCTGCAAGGTCATTGCGATGCCATTTGGCGGTTGGCGCAATCCGAGTTTTTCAATAAGCGCCTGAAAACGCTCTCTATCCTCAGCGCGGTCGATAGCGTCGGGCGAGGTTCCCAAAATGGGCACGCCTGCACGCATGAGGGGGACGGCGAGATTGAGCGGTGTTTGTCCGCCAAATTGGACGATAACGCCGTCGGGTTGCTCTTGCGCGACGATGTGCATGACATCTTCAAATGTGAGCGGTTCAAAATAGAGCCTGTCTGAGGTATCGTAGTCAGTGGAAACGGTTTCTGGATTTGAGTTGACCATGATAGCCATGACGCCTGCGTCTTTCAGAGCAAAGGAAGCATGACAGCAGCAGTAGTCAAATTCGATACCTTGTCCGATACGATTGGGGCCACCGCCGAGGATGATAACTTTTTTGCGGTCGCTTTGCTCCATTTCTTGAGCGCTTTCGTAGGTGGAGTAGAAGTAGGGAGTATAGGCTTCAAATTCCGCGGCGCACGTGTCTACGAGATAGTATGAGGGGACGATGTTCAGTTCTTTACGCAGTCTGCGTATATCGTCTTCGGGTCTTTTCCACATTTCTGCTAATTGTCTGTCGGAGAAGCCAAATTCTTTTGCCTTACGCAAAACAATACCAAGCTGTTCATTGGCGGGTGTCATATCATTTGCCAGACCAAAGTTGAGGAGCTGGTTTTCCATATTGACAATATCGCGGATTTGTCGTGAATACCACGGGTCAAATCCGGAGACGTCAAAGATTTCTTGGTCTGAGAGTCCCATGCGCACGGCTTCGCGCAAGTCGAGTATGCGGCGTGAATGAGGTGTGCGCAAGGCGGCAAGGACCGCGTCTTTATCTGCAAAATCTTTGCGGAAATCAAAGCCGAGTCCGGTATAACCCAGTTCCATAGAGCGCATGCCCTTTTGGAGCGCCTCTTTAAATGTGCGACCGATGCTCATGGCTTCGCCCACGCTCTTCATGGCTGTGGTGAGTTCGTCCTTTGAGCCGGGGAATTTTTCAAAAGTAAAGCGTGGTAATTTAATAACAACGTAGTCAATAGACGGTTCAAAGCATGCGGCGGTTTCTCTGGTAATATCGTTGCGCAATTCGTCAAGTGTATATCCCACAGCGAGCTTTGCGGCGATTTTTGCGATAGGAAAGCCCGTAGCCTTCGAAGCAAGCGCCGACGAACGCGAAACACGCGGATTCATTTCAATAACAACAAGTTCACCATTCGCAGGATTTTGCGCAAATTGCACATTTGAGCCGCCCGTTTCCACACCAATTTCACGCATAACAGCAAGAGACGCGTCACGCATAACTTGATATTCTTGGTCAGTCATAGTCTGGACAGGGGCTACAGTCATAGAATCGCCTGTATGTACACCCATGGGGTCGATATTTTCAATGGAGCAGACGATGACGCAATTGTCATTTTTATCGCGCATAACTTCCATTTCAAGCTCCTTCCAGCCGATGACGGATTGTTCCACCATGACTTCAGAAACAGGGCTTGCAGCAAGTCCTTGTGCGGCGATACGCTCTAGGTCTTCCATATTATAGGCGATACCACCGCCGGTGCCACCAAGCGTGAAAGCCGGTCGAATAATGAGCGGGAAAGGCAAGGCATTGCCAAATCTTCGCACATCGTCCATATCTCGCGCAATGCCACTTGCCGGCATCTTAAGACCTATATTATCCATAGCTTGGCGGAAGAGATCCCGGCTTTCTGCCTTTTCAATGACATCGGCCTTTGCACCAATAAGTTCTACGCCGCATTCTTCAAGCACGCCACTTTTAAAAAGGTTCAAGGCTGCATTAAGGCCTGTCTGACCGCCAAGTGTGGGCAAGATAGCGCAAGGGCGTTCTTTTCGCACAATAGCCGCAAGCGTTTCGTGCTCAATAGGTTCCACATAAGTGCGATCCGCAAGACCCGGGTCCGTCATAATGGTGGCCGGATTTGAATTTACAAGAACAACCTCGTAACCCTCTTCCTTCAAAGCCTTGACAGCTTGCGAGCCTGAATAATCAAATTCACAAGCTTGCCCAATGACGATGGGGCCGGCGCCTATAACCATAATCTTTTTTAAATCAGTG
>CAYJHT010000168.1:0-5452 GCA_964369615.1 uncultured Desulfovibrionaceae bacterium | reverse complement strand
AAACACGAGAAATCGCCACTCTTTTTTTGCACCTTCATGAAATATGCGGGCTAGGGAGGTGATCCAATGAAGTCTTGTGAAGTGCAAATTGTAGACGGCGAACAAGTGCTTGAATTTCGTGTGCATAAAATTCCTGCCACAAAAATGGAAAAGTGGCTTGGACGCGCGGTCTTCTTGGTGGGTAATTCCTTGCCGCCTGTGGAAGATAAAAAGTTTTTTGCGGCGCTCATGCAAGCCGTGGGGCGCGTGCCCTTTGAACGCGC
Source organism: uncultured Desulfovibrionaceae bacterium (assembly GCA_964369615.1). Lineage (GTDB taxonomy): Bacteria > Desulfobacterota > Desulfovibrionia > Desulfovibrionales > Desulfovibrionaceae > CAYJAD01. The sequence continues at coordinate 5,189 of CAYJHT010000168.1, read as the reverse complement.
AGAACCCCTTTTAGACGAGCTTTTTTCCTATGCGGAGCGTAAGATTGAGCCGGGCGTCTATAACCCCGTGTCACTCAAAACTATGGACAATTACATCGAAAGCCCCTTGACCATCACAAAATTGCGCTTGGAGGTGTTAAAGCATAACCTATCTTTTTTGCCACAAGGATACCTCTCAAAGGCAGAGTCCACACTTACAAGCTTTGGGGAGGAGGTCAAGGAAGCTACAGAGTCACCCCGTATGTCAACGTCCATCAAAATGTCGCCGCAGTCGTGACAAGCAAGCTCGCGACGCTCCATGAGTTGAACACAGTCTATGATTACGAGGACATGCTTGACTTAGTGGAGATTATACAGGTCAACGCAGTAAATGAACAGGCCGCACGAGAAGCGGCAAGAAAGTGAAAAAACCGCCTTGCGTAAAGCAGGGCGGTTTTTTTCTTTATAGTCCTTATTTTATAAATGTTTCTGTGTTTTTAGTGTATTGTCGGTAAAAATATGGAGTCGCCATGAATATAGACCAGTTGACCATATCCCTCGGAATCAATCCGGACGCAGTGCGCCAAGGCATGGCGCGTGCCGAACAGCTCATAGATGGCGGCGTTGCGCAGTTGTCCGCACTGTTCAGCGGTGTCGGCGCAGATATGGGCATTGACAGTGCTGTGCGCCGTGAAATGTCGCTGGCTGAACATGTTGTTGATGACGCTGTACACGATATAAATACGGCTTTTAAGAGCTTGTCACCTGAACTTGATGCAGATTTTGACATTGATGCAGACGTCATGCGCGAAATACGGCGTGCCGTCGAACATGTGGAGCGCGGCGTTGATGATATGGAGGCTGACCTTAATGGCGTGCGGGCTGACCTTGGCATTGATGACATGGTGCGCAAGGAAATGTCACGGGCGGAAGACATCGTAGAAAATGGCATGCAGAGCATAAAGGCGACGCTTGCGGGCTTTGCCGCAGGTTTTGTCATGACAAGCATGTGGGACGGCTTTGTACAAGGCGCCGCGGACATTAAAAAGTATTCCGACATGCTGGGCATGAGCATGCAGGACTTGCAAGCGTGGCGCGGCGCGGCTGTTGCCATGGGCGGCTCCGCGGAGAGCGTGGATGAGATGCTCATTGACATGACAGAGCACCTGTCGGACATGGCGCTTATGGCAAGCGGCCCCGCACATGAAGTTTTGCCGCAGTTGGGTATATCAGCCAGAGATGCCGCCGGAAATATCAAGTCTGCTTCGGATGTGCTCATTGAAATGGCAGAGGCCGGCGAAAGAATAAGTAATGAACAGATGCTGGCCTATGGAAAAATCATGGGCTTTGACAAGGAAGTTATTGACCTTTTGCAAAAGGGCAAGGGCGGTCTTGTAGACCTTTTGAAGGCGCAAAAAGAATTGGCCATTTACAGCAAGCAAGATGCTGAAATTGCCAAGAAGGCAAAAATGGCCATGACGGCCTTTATGCACACGCTGGAATCGGGAGCGGCTGTCATTATGCGCGTGGTGCTGCCGCCTTTTTCTGCGCTTGTCAAAGGGCTTTCCACAGTCATTTCGTGGATACGCTCCAACGAGACAACGTCTCTTGTATTTTTTACGGGTCTTGCCGCCGTCATCGGCAAGGCCTTTGTACCGGCGCTGTGGAGCATGGCAAAGGCCGCATGGGCTGCCGTTGCCCCATTCTTGCCCTTTATCGCCCTCCTTGCCGCCGTGGCCTTGGTGGTGGATGACTTTGTGACCTATGTACAAGGCGGAGAGTCTGCCCTTGAAGAGCTTTGGAGCGTCTTCGGCACCTCTGAAGAAATTTCTGCGGCCTTTGCAGAGGCTCTAGAGATTTCGACGCAAGCCGTGGCATGGCTGTGGGAGAAGGCCAAGTTTGTGGGCAAGAACCTCTATGCCGCTTTTGCCCCTGCCTTGTCTTCCGTGAAGGATATTTTTTTAGGCTTTGCGCGTTTTCTCAAAGCCCTGTTTACGGGCGACTTTCAAGGCATGGGCACGGCCTTTGTCGAAACGTTCCAAGGCGTTCAGAATGTTATCAGGAATATGTTTGTGGGCTTGCTTGACTTTGTGTTGCGACTTTTCGGCACAAACCTTCAAGAAGTGGCACAGTATTTTTACACGGCATTTTCAAACGGCCTCAACACGGTAAAAGGCCTTTTTCAAGACTTTATTTCCTTTGTCAAAGCGCTTTTTGACGGCGATTTTTCACAAGTCGCGGACACTTTGTATGCCGCATTCGTCTTTGTCGTGCAAAACCTTGCATCGCTCTTTCAACAGTGGATTGACTTCATTTTAGGGCTTTTCGGCACAAGCTGGGAAGCTGTGGGCGCGTCGCTTGTGAATGTGTTTCTGTCTGTCATCGCATACATAGAATCACTGTTTACGTCATTTTTTGGCTGGTTAAACGACACTGTCAATGGCATTTTTGACTTTATCGGCGACGGCATCGACAGCGCCAAGTCCTTTTTTGGCTTTGGAGATGATGATGACGACGATGCCGGCGCTGACGATGTGGATAGTGTGAGAAGTCGCACTGCCCTTGCGCAACAAAGTGGGGGAAATGCGCCAAACATGCGCGCACACATCCCCACCATACGCGCAAACCTTGAGGGCGTCACCCAAAGCGCCGGAAGCTTTGAGCCACTGCCCGTCACACAGCAAACAACGCAAAATGTGACAAATACAAGCACGAGCACCACAAATATATCAAAAATTGAAGTGAATACACAGGCCACAGACGCCGAAGGCATCGCGGCAGGTATTGGCAACGCCACAAAAAATCAATTTAACTATTTGCCACACACGGCAAACAGCGGGGTAAATGTGAAATGAGTCAAGTCACATCCGTCAAAACGTGGGACGTCCTCGACGAGGGCGGTTCAAGTGTCCTGTCTTTCACGTCCTTCTTGGACTCTACCTTCAAGGGTGAGGCCAAGGCCGTGGAGCAGCCTGTGGAAGAAGGGTCTTTTGCTACATATAATAAGGTTATCAGCTCAAGACCTATGACATTTACGCTGGCACTGGAGGGCGACGACGGCACCCTCACGGGCGAGCTTGAGACGCTTGAGGAACTGCGCGTCACAGCCAGCAAGTGCCAAGTGGTGACGCCCTACGGCATATCGCCCATGGGCACACTCACGAACTACGATTACACGCACAAGCGCGAAAGCGGCCTTGGCATGATTGTGGTGGCCTTGACGCTCACGGAGATTCGGGAGGTGGGGGCGCAAACCACAAGTGCCCCATCGGGAAGAGCAGGGGGCAGCAGTACCAAGCCTATCACGCAAGAGCAAGCTTCAAGCGCCAGCGACGCAAGCCCCACAGACAGCGGCAAGGTGCAAGGGCAAGAGCCGAAAAAGAGTACACTTACGAAAATAGGAGACTGGGCAGGCTCTTAAGGAGGAAAAACATGACCGAAATACCATTGCGACGCAATCCAAACCAGAAGCTTAAAATCATACTGGAAGGCCAAGAATGCACCATCCATGTGCAACAGCGCGGCAGCCGTTTGTATATGAATCTCTTTGTGGGCGCCGACGCCGTCACAAGCGGCGCCATTTGCCAAGACCACACGCGCATTGTGCAAAACGCGCAACGCCTCTTTACGGGCAATCTCGTTTTTTTTGACACGCTGGGGACAACAGCGCCACATTGGCAAGGCTTGGGCACGCGCTACGTTCTCATTTATTTTGGCGAAAATGACAGTATGCAGGCATATCGGCCTGAATAGGTGAAATATGGCATCATTTACACGCAAAAACATGACCGTCAATGTGACCATGGGCGGCGGCAGTGCCAAGAGCTTCACGCAGCACGCCATGACTGCGGACATTGAAAAGGTCGGCTTGCCGGATACGTCAAAGGCAAGAATTACTATTTACAATATGTTGCTGCCAGACATGGAACAGCTCACCACATTGGCATTCAAGCCCCTTGAAATCGAAAAAAATCAAGTGCAAGTGCTGGCAGACGTGGGCGGCAGTCAGTCTGTTGTGTTTGAGGGCGAAATCATTGCCGCTTCTGCGGACTTTAACACCGCCCCTGATATATCATTCAATATTGAAGCGCAGGCGGGACATTTTCCGCAGCTTAAGGCCATTCCGGCCACGGCGAGCGTGGGCGAGATTGCCCTTGCCGATGTGCTGTCTACGCTGTGCGGTCAAGCGGGATACGCCTTTGTCAATGAGGGCGTCAGCGCAACAGCGCGGGATATTTACCTTACAGGCTCTCCCATCGACCAGATAAAACATGTGGCGCGTGAATACGATCTCGACGTGCTCATTGACGACGGCGAAGTCATCGCCATGCCCTTGGGGCAATCGCGAAAGGGCGATGTGGTGCTTGTCAATAAAACAAGTGGTTTACTGGGCTATCCAACTTTCACCTCTAACGGACTTCAGTTTACGACAATTTTCAACGATGCCTATAAATTGGGAGCCATGGTGCAAGTGGAAAGCATCGTACCCAAGGCCAGCGGCGCGTGGAAAATCACCAAGCTGAGTCATAAGCTCAGCAATATGAGCGGCGGCGGTGAATGGTTGAGTGAATTGGAGGTTTTCTATGTTTAAAATCATGGATTGCTTCGCTTTGCTCGCAATGACAGATACAGGAAATTGTCATTGCGAGCGAAGCGAAGCAATCCAGAAAGGGTGAAAATATGGCTGACACGGCAAAAGGTTCGCACAATTCAAATACAGGTTCATCTCCGTATAATCAAATGATGTATATGATGATGCAAGTGATAAAAGGCCACGTCAACACAGCGCTGCCCGTGCGTGTTGAAAGCGTGGAAGGCGACGGCGTGGCGCCTGTGGGCTTTGTGTCTGCAACGCCTCTTATCACCATGTACGACGGCTTTGGGGAGGTTATCCCGCCCACCACCATCAGCAAGTTGCCCTATCACCGCTACCAAGGGGGCAAGGTGGCTGTTATTTGCGACCCCATTCCGGGGGATATTGGCATTGCGGTCTTTGCACAACAAGACATTTCGACCCTGTCCAAGGAAGAGAGCAAGCCCAACTCAAAAAGGGCTTTCAGTATGGCAGACGGCATGTACATCGGCGGGATACGCAATATGGAGCCGACAACATATGTGCAAATGCTGCAAGAGGACATTATGCACATTGTGGCACCGAAGGAAATCAACTTGAAAACAGAAGCGTGTACGGTGGATTGTCAAACCATGAC
>CAYJHT010000167.1:0-5456 GCA_964369615.1 uncultured Desulfovibrionaceae bacterium | reverse complement strand
AAATATATTACCAGCTTGGCTGAGAGAGCGCCCATGCGATTTCACGTTGCTCTGCCATATTTGTGTAAGCGGCGATTTGCCCAAAAGTCAGCGCGGCCATATGTTGACCTTTTTTTCCTTCATTGCCATAATAAGCGCGATACCATTCGGCGGTATACCGAATACTCTCTTCGAAATCAAGGACAGCGCGCCATTGCAAATGTGAGAGCGCTTTGTCGCAGCACAGTTTTAGGAGAGTAGATTCATGTAAGGCGCTTGGGGCATCCCTGTCATGATGATAGCGAAAGCCTTTCCAGTGTAATGACAGTGCCTCAACAGCGTTGAGGACAGTTTGCACGACATGGGGTGAGGGGCCAAAGTTATAGGCTTGTCCATGTTGCACGCAGCGACCTGCTTCTTGTGAGAAAAGCTTTGCCCCCAAGCAGAGGTAGCCGGAGAGCGGCTCAAGCACGTGTTGCCACGGGCGAGTTGCGTGTGGGTTGCGTAGGCTTACAGCTTCGTTTTGCACCCATGCTCTGACGCAATCTGGTATGATGCGTTCGTGCGCCCAATCGCCGCCGCCAATCGCATTGCCTGCGCGCGCGGTGGCACAGGCAGGCGAGGCGTGTTCGGTGGTAAAATATGAGCGGAAATAGGCGTGCGCCATGATTTCTGCGCATGCTTTTGAGGCGCTGTAGGGGTCGTGTCCGCCGAGGGGGTCGCTTTCTCTGTAGCCCCACAGCCATTCATTATTTTCATAGCATTTATCGCTGGTAATGCAGACAAGGGCGCGCACAGAGGGTACACGTCTGACAGCTTCTAGCACGTGAACAGTGCCAAGGGCATTGCTTGTAAAGGTGGCGAGTGCTTGCTCATACGCTCGTGGTACGAGTGCTTGTGCGGCGAGGTGGAAGACAATATCCGGTGCAAAGTCACGCATGACAGTGCAGAGCTTATCGACTTGGCGAATATCTGCGCGCACGTCTTGGAGTTGTGAACCTTGAAAGCGTGCGTCTTGCATAAGGGTGCTAAAATGCGACGGTTCTGTAGGCACGTCTAAGGAGTAGCCCATGACCTGTGCTCCAAGTGAGAGCAGCCATGCTGTGAGCCATGAGCCTTTAAAGCCTGTATGGCCTGTGACAAAAACACGACGCCCCATATATGTATTGCCAAACATCACGCCTCCTCATGGTATATCAAAGGATTTTTATGCATTAGATGTAGAAGACATTATTGTGTCTTACAGTATTTTCGCTATTTTTAGAACAGTCCGTAATTTTATGCAAAGAATATACCCGAGACATGCGAACTAAAGAATGCACGTTCGCTCAAGCTCGTCACAACTTTGTCACCATGTGAACATACTTTTGGCGCATTAAGAAGATAGTTATAAAACTTCAACACAACACTCTGCGCGATACTATACCATAATATACACGCGCATTGCAAGACCTCGAAAGAATGAACTATGCAAAAAGAGCGCATCCTAATAGTTGAGGACGAAGCGGATATCCGCGACCTCATCGCTTTCAACCTTGAGCGTGAGGGCTTTGAAACCATAACAGCCGAAGACGGCGTCCAAGGTATCGAACTTGCGCGCGCACAAAAACCGGACGTCATCCTCCTCGACGTCATGATGCCCAAAAAAGACGGTTTCCAAGTGTGCCGCGAACTTGAACGCGACGCACACACCGCACATATCCCCATCATCATGCTCACCGCACGCGGCGAAGAAGTAGATCGCATTGTGGGGCTTGAACTTGGCGCCGATGACTATGTCGTCAAACCCTTTAGCGTGCGCGAACTTATCTTACGCATTCGCGTCATTTTACGCCGCCAACAACAAGCACAAGCAGGCCCAAGCCTACAAAAACACGGCATAAGTCTCGACCCTGCTGCACACACTGTCAATGTTCAAGGCCAACTCACCGAATTGACCGCCACAGAATTTCGCCTGCTTGAAGATATCATGCGCCATGCAGGCACCGTCCGCACCCGCGAACAACTCCTCAATAGCGTTTGGGGCTATCAATTTGAAGGATATGCCCGCACAGTAGATACGCATGTACGCCGCCTGCGCGCAAAGCTTGGTGAATGCTCCGACACCCTCGAAACCGTTCGAGGCGTAGGATACCGCTTTCGAGGATAGTCATGGCATTTCGCACAAAAATATTTCTTGCCGTCCTCGTCGGTGCGCTCATTGTTACCGCCATTCCTCTGCTCTACGCCCGTCTTGCATTGCATAAAGACTTACTCCTCGACGCCCAAGAACACGCCTTGCGCGAAGTACAACTTGCAGGACGCCTCTACACCGTCATGGGTGCAGGCAGTACAGCACGCGACTATGTAGAATCCCTCGCAAGCCCGGGGGTACGTTTTTCACTCCTCGATGCCAATGGAAAACTCATTGATGACAGCGACGCGCCAGAATCAACCATACCCTCCGCCACAAAGTTTAATGACAGACCAGAAGTAAAAGCGGCACAAACACAAGGACAAGGCACCGCCACACGCTTTCACAATCTCAAACAAAGACATATTATCTATGCAGCAACACAGCTTAAAAATGGTGAAATCTTACGCATTGCCATGCCTTTTTCCGGCATTACGTCCCATATGGACAGCATTTTAACAAATTTTACCGTCTTTCTCTTGGCAGCAATCGCACTCTCACTCGTATTAGCTTTCTTTATTTCCGGCCTCTTGCGCCGCGATATAGCACAAATGATTCGAGTTATTGAAGCCATATCCCTCGGTAAATACAAACGCCGCTTGCGATATGTGCCGGGCAAGGAATTTGCCCCCCTCGCCAATGCCGTAAACCGCATGGCCGCACACATCGAAGAACATATTCGCACCGTCGCCGACCAAAAAGAACAACTCCAAAGCATCCTTGATACCATGGATGAAGGCGTCCTCGTCTTTGACCAAAACGGCGGCATCCGCCGCTGTAACAGAGCCTTGCGCGAGATGTTTCCAAATACAGACAAAACAGGCCAACAAGTCGTCGAAGCCATACCCGTACCAGCACTGCAAGAAGCCGTAGAAGAGGTTTTGTGCCTGCCAACAACACCCGATGAAACGCATCGCGTGGGCCCCTTACAATTGGAACTTGCACCGGGACATACATTTTCCGTTCACCTCACACGCGCAGGCGCCAACCAACTTGATCTCGGCGCCGTAGCCGTATTCCATAATATTACCGCAATCATGCGCCTTGAACGCATAAGAAGCGACTTTGTAGCCAATGTGTCACATGAACTGCGTACCCCCCTCACCGCCATTCAAGGCTATGCAGAAACACTGGCAGGCCTTGAAGATATGCCGCCATCTTGTCGCCGTTTTGCAGAAATTATCCAAAAAAATGGCTCCTATCTTGCCCGTATGCTCGAAGAACTCATAGCTCTTGCCCGACTCGAAAATACAGATATGCCCATACAAGTAACCCCCGTACGCATACAAGAATGCATCACAAGCGCCATCAATCTGTGCCGACATATTTTTGAAATGCGACATATTCACCTCAATACAGAGGTTGACGAAAGCATACTTGTCATGGCACATGGGCAACACATAGTGCAGGTTTTCAGAAACCTCCTAGAAAATGCCGGACGCTATGCTCCCGAAGGTGGCCTCATCCATATAAAAGCGATCCGACAAAACACTGACACAAATCTGCTCACATGCGCCATATGTGATGACGGCATAGGCATACCGCACACAGAGCACGACCGCATTTTTGAACGATTTTATAGAGTTGAAAAACACCGTGGACAAAGCAACAACGGCGTATCAACAACAAATGGCACAAAAAACACCGCAGGCCCCACCACAGGCTTAGGACTTGCCATTTGCAAACATACAGTGGAACGTTTCGGCGGTCGCATTTGGGTGGAAAGTCCCTCCAAAGAACACGCCACCGCCTTTTATTTTACCCTCCCCCTAGCCTCTGGAGAGAAACAGTGACAGAAAAACATAAATTGTCGGCACAAAATGTGGACTTTTTTTATGGTGACGCACAAGCGCTGACAAATATCAGCCTCACCTTTCCCATAAATAAAGTCACAGCCCTCATAGGCCCCTCCGGCTGCGGTAAGAGCACCTTCTTGCGCTGCCTCAATCGCATGAATGATCTTATTCCGGGTGCCAAGGTCAAGGGCTCCATCACCTTGGATGGCGAAGATATCAACGCACCTCAAGCCGACGTTGTCGCCTTGCGCCGTAAGGTGGGTATGGTCTTTCAAAAACCAAACCCCTTCCCTAAAACCATCTTTGAAAACGTCGCCTACGGCCTGCGCGTCAATGGCATCAAGGACGAATCTCTCATCGCAGATACGGTCGAAGAAGCTCTGCGCCGTGCCGCCATATTTGAAGAAGTCAAAGACAGACTGCACTCCTCCGCTCTCGGCCTTTCCGGCGGACAACAACAACGCCTCTGTATCGCAAGAGCCTTGGCAGTAGGCCCCGAAGTCCTCCTTATGGACGAACCCGCCTCGGCACTTGATCCTATCGCCACACAAAAAATCGAAGAAGGCATACACGAGCTTAAACACCAGCTCACAATTGTTATCGTAACACACAATATGCAACAAGCCGCGCGCGTTTCTGACTTCACCGCCTTCTTCTATATGGGCAAGCTCATCGAACACGACGTGACAGATACTATATTCACCCGTCCAAACGTCAAACAAACAGAAGACTATATTACCGGGAGGTTTGGTTAATGAGTTCCAGAGAAAATCAATTACAACAAATGCTTGTCACACTACGCACGCGCCTTCTTGTCATGTGCGCCATGGTGGGACTTTCCGTAGAAGATGCCTGTAAAGCTCTGCACGACGGCGACGTGGGTCGCGCAAGCGCCGTTATTGACGGTGACGCCGCAATCAACGACCTTGAAAACGAAATCGATGCAAAAGCCCTCTCACTTCTCGCACGCACACAACCCGTCGCCTGCGACCTGCGCATGGTCGTAAGCGCCCTACGTATGGTCGTTGACCTTGAACGCATCGCCGACGAAGCGTGTAGCATCGCCGAACGTACCCTCACCATGCAAGGCACCGACCTTGATATAATAAAGGACGATCTCACAGAACTCATGGAAGTCGTTCGCTCAAGCTACGCCGCCGCCGTTGACGCCTTCCGCGAAGGAGATGCCGAAAAAGCCCTCGCTGTACGCAAGCACGAAGACGACGCCGCACTCCTTGACATGCGCATCGTCCACAAACTCGTCCAAAAGCTTGAAAGCAATGAGCCACAAGTAGCAATGTACGGCATCCTCGTAAGCCGCTCACTCAACAGAATCTGGCGCCGCTCTATGAACCTTGCAGAGCACACCTATTTCACCTACGCAGGCGTCAGCCTTAAACACACGCATGTATAAAAAGATTTTTTTGAAAGGGGTTTGAGAGAAAGCTTTTTTTATTTTTTAAAGTTTTTTTCTTGGGGGGAAACTTTTTTTGGGAAAAAAAAGTTTC
>CAYJHT010000166.1:0-5468 GCA_964369615.1 uncultured Desulfovibrionaceae bacterium | reverse complement strand
TCGCTTTCTTTGTAACCTGCCTGCCGCGCTGCCAAAAATGTCAACGCGCTTTACGTCTTTGCCTTGTTCTTATGCTCATGCTCACACTCGCAGCCTGCGCCTCACCGCTGGCAACACAACAAGCACCAGAATTGCCCGCAAGGCACTGGCTCGATGAAGTGCCCGGCGTACCCGCCGCACACAAAGAACGACTCCATGCCGCCGTGCCAAACCTTTACGACCACGAAAAACACTTCTCCTTTGAAGACTGCGTCTATCTGACCATCCAACAATCACCCATGCTCGTAAACTCTGCCGTCGATATCGAAATCAAAAGGCTCCAACTCACCGACGCCGTCTGGCAATTCCTTCCAGAACCCCGCGCAAGCGTGCAAATTTCCCAGAATCTCACAAGGTATAATCGCAACGAACCCGATATACCTGACTCCTACGGCAGAACAAATATAGAAGTAGGCCTTAAAGCACACTTTCCAAACCCATTCTATACCTATTTCAACCACCAAGCACAACAAATTATGGTTAACCTCGCCATAGCCACGCACAGAAAGGCCATTGGCGTCATCATCCGTGATATAGCAGAAATATACCAACGCATGGAAACACAAAGGCAAGTTATTGCCATTCAAAAAGAAATACTCCCGCTCGGTGATAAACTCATCAGCTACTGGCGCCAGCTTGAAGCCGTAGACGGAAAACAAGGCGTCGCGCTCAACCTCGCCATGCAGCATAAACGCGAAGCAGAGCTACAACTCGAACGCATGAAAATTCAAAGCACAATGCTGCGCACAAAACTCAAAATCTTAGCCGGTATCAACATCGACCAAAAACTCAGCATCGATACTAAGGATGCCGACACCATCCTCAATGATTTCAACGGCGCCGCACTCGATTGGACAAAAAGATGGCTCCTCACAGAAGATGAACTCCTCCTCCGCGCTCAAGTCGCACTCCAAGACTTTAATATCATGGTCGCATGGGCGGAATACGTGCCCGATATGACCATAAGCGTCAACACCACGCCACCCTCCGCACAATATCAACCGGCTAATGGTACAGATGACACCTTCGTACATCTGGCCTTTGACTTCCCTCTCATAGATTGGGGACGCCGCTATCGCGGCGTACAAAGCGCACGCATGCAAAAAGCAAAGGCCTTCCAAGAACAAGGACGCGCGCGGACAAGATACTCAAATACTTGGACAGAAGCACAGCAAAATGTCACACTCGCAGAAACGACACTCAAAATTGCTGAAACAAACCTTCAAGTCGCACGCATGGAAGCAAAGGAAGCAAGCATCAATTTTAACGAAGGCGTCAGCATCTTCCCCCAGCTTGCAATGAAACAAGAAGCGCTCATAAATGCACGCATAGCCTTTGCCAATGCAGAGCTTGATCTAAAACTTGCACAACTCACATGGATGGACATAGCAGGCGTCCTCAAAGAACGCTACATCGGAAAGCCTGCCTCGGAGGTCTTCTAATATGAAATATATCCTTTTTTTACCTCTTTATACTCTGCTTATTGCTGCACCCTATTTTATACCCATAATAGCAGAGGCGGCGCAAAACACGCAAAATACTGACGCAAAAACGCAAAATGATACAAGCCCGGACAAAAAACACGCAACCGTACTCAGCGGTAAAGTCGTCAGTCCCGTTGTCCGCGCAACACCGCTCCCATTCAATGCAATTATCGAAGAAGTCCACATAAAACCCGGTCAAGACGTCAAAAAAGGACAAGTCCTCGCCACATATTCCCTGCCACCAGAAGCAGAAAGAGCACTCAATAAAGAAATTACCCTCGGCGCCGGTACAGAAAACTTGCGCGGACAAATACTCACACTCCAAAGCCAACTCGCAGACGTCGTCGCAGAACGCAATAAAGCACGCCAACTCGCAGCCTCAGGACTCGGCTCAAGTCAAGCCTTCAAACGTATGGAACAAGATGTCACAACACTCAATGAACGTATCGAACTTCTTAAGCAAACCGTGGCGATACAAAATGAAAACTTCCAAAGCAGACTTGATGAACTCAGCACCTATTTCGGCACACCACTCAATGCAAAAACCCCTCTGCCGAAACTCTTATACCTCACATCACCCATGGACGGACACGTCCTCTCAAAAGCAACAGGACTGCACTCTGGAGCACTGCTCCAAGCAGGTGCCGCCCCCATCATGGTCGGACTCATGGACCCCATGATTATACAAGTACAAGTCTATGAATCCGAAGTCGGCCTCATAGACGTAGGCGCAAGCGCACAAGTAGAAATCCCCTCGCTTGATAATGCCCTCTTTAAGGGCACCGTCTCGGAAATCGCGTGGACAAGCAATACCATGAAAGTAGACGCCCCCTCCTATTTCACTGTAGAGCTCACTGTGCCAAACCCACACATGCAACTCAAACCCGGCTTCAAAGCTGTAGTCACATTTCAAGGTAAATAATCTCATACAATCTTTATGAGCTTATTGCATCAAGGATAAAAGGCGCATATGCGTAAACTCAAAGGCATCCCCCAACGTCTTGCCTATGTGCTCGGGGGACAATGGACGCGAGATGTGGCATGGACTGTCTTCACCATCACACTCGCACGCTATAGCCCCGATATCATGGGGCAAATCATGCTCGCACTTTCCTTTGGCTACATCGTGCGCATGGTGGCAAATGCAGGACTCAATGACTTTCTCATCTCCACATTTGCACGGCGCGATTCACGCCCACTGCGCCTGCTTGGCGCCGTCACATGCCTCAAGCTCGTCCTCCTCGTACTAGCACTCGTAGGGACATGGTTTATAACCGGCTGGCAAAACTATGATACGGACTTGCGCTACACCGTCCTCGCCGTCACCGCAGGCCTCGGCATTGATGCCATATCCGACTCGTTTTTCGCACTCTGCCAAGCACGCGGACGACAAGACGTTGAAATGCGCATCCGCGTCCCCGCAAGCCTTATCGGCATAGGAACAGGCATCATATGCATACTCATGCAAGCTCCTCCCCTTATGATTGCAATATATAAACCCATTGAATCACTCCTCTTGCTCGCGATTTCTCTGAAAGCACTCGGGCGAAACCCCCTCAAAAATATGAACTTTCAAAGCCTGCGCACGCTCACACACACATGGCGAACAGGCCTCATATTTACACTCATCTCAGCATGCGCCATACTCTATAATAAACTCAATGTCTTCTTTCTCAAACACGCTGGCGGAGATGCCGCCGTCGGCGCCTACAGCGTCGCATGGGAATTTGTCGATGGGCTCTCCATCCTCGTCTCCACAGCACTGCTTGCAAAGGTCGTCTTCCCTCTCATGGCAAAGCTTTGGGAAACTGACAAAGACGCCTTCAAAACCCTGACAGCACAAAGCACAAAAACCCTCTGGGCAGCGTCCATGCCCCTTATATACATCCTCTGTGTAGAAAGTGACCGTATCATCACCCTTGTCTACGGCGACGCATACCACATAGCCGTCACCGCACAACAACTGCTCACGCCCTGTATTGCCACCGCATTCCTCCACAACCTCGCCGCCTATGCCATGATAAGCATGCGAGAGCACAAACTCCTCCTTGCCTTCTACACAAGCGGCCTCATCTTAAACATCATCCTCTGCGCCTACCTCACACAGAACATGACACATATCTCTACATTTCTCACAGATGCCTTCGGTATCCAAAAAAACCTAGGTCCACTCGAAGGCGCTGCCCTCGCCATAACTCTCACAAAACTCTGGGTCGCCATAGGTACAGTCTCATTCTTCCAATACAAAATAAAAGCCATACGCCCTCATCAATGGCTCACAATAATACTCATCCCCTGTATGGCAATAGCACTCTGGCAAGTCCTGCTCCCACACACAAATCGACTCATCGCAGAAGCCGCAGGACTCACCCCGCTGCTCATACTCCTATGGAAATGGCGCCCACCACCGCCGTGGGAACAAAAAGCGTAATGCCTAGCACCCGCATACAATTCAAACTAGCCCCTAGAACGCTTGAATAAAAGGAGAAAAACATGAATCTATATCGGCAAGTAAAAAAAACGTCCTCTGTCGCAATAGCACTGATAATAATGCTGACCCTCACAGGCTGCCAAAACAACGATATCAAACCCATCGTCGAGTTTCCGTGGCCAGCCTTCCAACGCCTCTGGAGCAAGGGTGCTACAGATATCACAAATATTGACAATGCACAAAAAGTAGAAACAGGATACTTCGTCGACTACGGCGAAGGCGTCATGCTCAATATCTTCCTTACAAACAATCTCGTCACAGGCGCACGCCTCCAATACCTCGCACTCCCCAATAATACGCACGGAGGTATGCGATTTACAAAAATTGTGAATCACATGATGTACATAGGAACATTCCGATGGAAGAGAGAAGACGTAGACACCATGCGCGCCTTCTTCGGAAAAATTGACATTATCCCCAAGGAATACAAATTCCAAAGCGCAGCTTTCAAACGAAGCTTCGATGGCGTCCATACATGGACATTTGAATACAAAATAATCCCACATCAAGACACAGCATGGTCAAGTAAAGAGCAAAATATTCCGAATATTTAAATCAACAACACAAAGAGAAAACTTTCTTAAAAGGCACTCGGGGATATACCGCACTCTGGCTTTGAGGAACTTTTTTACTAAAAATATATCTTGCCTCTTGAATTGTATTTTACTTTCAAAATCAATACGGGTATACTGCGTGCTTATTTGTCCAATTCACTACAAACAGCAATTCTTCGGAATATGTACTAAGGTAAAAAAAGGAGCAAACATGCGAAAAACACTAGGAAAAATACTTGTTTTATCTCTCACCCTCATCGTCCTCAGCGGCTGTGTAGATAAAGAATCTAAAAATGCACTGATTGACGTTAATGCTGTAATCTCAAACGGTGCACACGCACAACAAGCCGCGCAGCATCTCGCAAAAGCCCAAGAAATTTATCAGTACAACTTGAATGTCATTGAAAAAAAGCTCGGTGAATACGAGAACAAACAACAAGCACAGGCCTACCTTGTGGAAGCTGCACGCCAATTACAAGCCCAACTCAACAACTCCAAAATGCTTGTCACCCAATCACTACTCAATGCATTAAACACTGTCTTGGAAGGGCAAAAGCAAATCTATGACCTCATCGTAAAAAAAGACGGAATCATACACGTCAACGAAGGCACAGGGGGTATAGCAGATAAATTCAAAGCAATGCCAGAGGATATTACGACCAAGATTCGAGCCTTATATGGCAACGTCGCAATTACCCTTCCTCCCCTACCAGCCGTTGTAGAAAATCCAAACCTGCCTGCAGACCTCGGAGCGGATGTTCCCTTTCCCCCCGTACAAGCTGAAGAAAATCCCGCAGAATCGACAGAACTCGTAGACGGGCAATAAAGAGATTTTTAAAAAGACATATGGGGGGAAACTTTTTTTGGGAAAAAAAAGCTTTCCCCCCACAGCTCTGCTCT
>CAYJHT010000165.1:0-5472 GCA_964369615.1 uncultured Desulfovibrionaceae bacterium | reverse complement strand
CATTAAAATATATTTTAAAAGAACTTATTTTTTTAAAATATTTAAAATGTTTAGCGGATGTCAAGGCCATGGAAGACTCCGGGGCAAATTAGAATGACGTGCATCCGCCCCATATGCCTGAAAAAAATTCTTTGCAATGTCCAAACCTATGTGAGATACTCTTTTCATGACCCGCTCCTTATTTTGAATGTTTGTTAATCGACACACATTGTAGCACATAGATGCTGGTGCGCCAAGTGCGCCTTAGGAGCGGGCCTATCTCATCTTTCAAAAAAACCAATTGTTTAACATGGAAAACCAGCTTTCTAATGACACTTGAGTCCACATGCTTACTCTCAGTTTTGAGAGTTTATTACTGCTCTTGAGAGTTTTCACTCTTTCATTTGAGAGCGCCAACTACCTTGTTAAACAGATGTTTTTTTGAAGGGGGGGGAGGGGGGGAGACTTTTTTCCCAAAAAAAGTTCCCCCCCAAGAAAAAAATATTTTTCCAAACCCCTTTCAAAAAAACACATCAAAATACTCATACATGCCACGTACACAACGTTGACTTTTTTCAAAAAATATGCTGTTGTGCTGTGTCGTTGCGATGTTGTGAGCGAGTGCCATGGGGTGCCGGAGCACAATATCAGTCACAATCTACAGAGACATATCCCATTAGATATGCAGGTAAATATATGATTCTTTCTATTGTTTCCGTGATACTCGTCTTGGCGGGCTTGATTTTTATTCATGAACTCGGTCATTTTTTGATGGCACGTAGCCTTGGTATGGGGGTAAGCACTTTCTCCTTGGGCTTTGGCCCGAAGCTATGGAGCCGCACATGGGGCAAAACGGAATATTGCCTCTCACTTATCCCTCTTGGCGGCTATTGTGCGCTCGTTGGTGAAGAAGCAGGGCAAGACGGAAGTGATGAGCTGCCGGAAGGATTTGTTAAGGAAGAAAGCTTTGCCTTGCGCCCGGCGTGGCAGCGCCTCTGCGTCGTCGTAGCAGGCCCTCTTGCGAACATTCTTTTAGCTCTTGTTATCAGCTGGGGCTTGGCCTTCAGCTATGGAAAAATGCATGTCTTGCCCATCATCGGTTCTGTTGAACCTACGAGCGCAGCAGCAGAGGCAGGACTTAAACCTTCGGATACCATCCTTGAGCTTAATGGCAATACTGTGAAAACATGGGAATCTATGGCAGCAAGTATCGCCGCAAGCGAAGGACGCCCTTTGCGCTTTGTTGTGAACCGTGGCAGGACGACGCACACGATTGATGTGACGGCACGCCCCATGCCCACAAAAAATATTTTTGGTGAAGAACAAACGACATGGGTCGTCGGCATCCGTGCATCTGGCGATATTGTTCATGAAGATGTGGGCTTTTTCGAAGCCGCAAGTCTCGGCGTTGACCGCACATGGAACATGATTGTGGTCACATGGACAGGCTTTGTCAAACTTTTCCAACGCACTATTCCCATGGATCAAGTGGGCGGTCCTATCATGATCGCACAAATGGTGGGACAGCAAGCAGCTGAAGGTCTCGCAAATGTCCTTTCCCTTGCCGCACTCATAAGCATCAACCTTGGCATATTAAACTTACTGCCCATTCCCATACTCGACGGCGGACATATTGTCTTTTTAACCCTAGAAATGATTTTCAGACGCCCTATCTCATTGCGTATCCGTGAAATAAGTACTCAAGTAGGCTTTGCGCTGCTTATTTGCCTTATGGTGCTCGCAACATACAACGATATCGCGCGACTCTTAGGATAAGGGGAAGGCC
The DNA here is from genome assembly GCA_964369615.1 of uncultured Desulfovibrionaceae bacterium. GTDB lineage: Bacteria > Desulfobacterota > Desulfovibrionia > Desulfovibrionales > Desulfovibrionaceae > CAYJAD01. Next base: position 3,707 of record CAYJHT010000165.1, on the reverse strand, counting down.
ATGATCACCTGTGTGCTCAATGCTGCTGAGGGACAACTTGACATAGTACTTGGAACGAACGACACGCTTTTATGCAGTCAGCGTTGGTATATCCCCATTAAGGGAGCGCGTGGCACAGAGGCACAAGATCACAACAATAAATCAAAGGAATTTGTGGGCGGCACAGAAATACTGACCGCCGCCCTTGAGGCCATGTGCGCGCTCTTAGGCATAAAACCTAAGGATATTGGACGCTGGGCATGTGTCAACGGCCCCGGTAGCTTTACAGGTATCCGCCTTATACTGAGTACAGTCGCTGCTATGCGGCGTGTGACAGGCGCACATGTCGCCGCACTTGACTTCATGCAATCGCTTGCAACCACAGCACAAGCGCGCGATCATGCCCTTGCAGGTACACGCTCTCTCGCCTATTGGGTGCTCACACACGCACGACGCAATGTGGTTCATTGCGAAATATTTCAACAAGATGAGCCTCTCCCTACGAGTACGGAAAATGTCTTTTTATGCAGTCCCGAACAAGTAGCTGAACGCATCGTCGCAAGTACCGCGCCCGCTGTTGTCCTTGGAAGTGGTTTTGCCCGTAACAAGGATATCCTTGCGCCAGCACTCTATCCACACCTCTACCCTCACGGCCTCATCGTCCCCCTTGCTTGCACAAGCCCCGATGATAGCGCGCTCTGGCAACTGGCACAACAAGCCACATACACAGACAAGGACATAGAACCACTCTATGTTCGCGCGTGCGATGCCGTAGAAAATCTTCCACATATTGCAAAAAGCATGGGAATTGACCCCGAAATGGCTCAAACACGTTTACAAAAACTTTTGTCAAAATAAATACCCCTTACCGAGGTGATTATGCGCATAAACTTTCAAGACGCAAAAGACGCTATCCAAAACGCAGAGCATGTCTTCCGCTTCGACGTACAATTACTAGGCGGCCCCATCTTAGAGGAATTTGTAGAGAAAAATCCCGCCCCCCCCATAAGAACCATTGAAATACTCTCATCACAAACACTTGCAGCATTGCATAATGCCATATTTGAAGCCTTTGACAGATACGACCACCACCTCTATATGTTTCAAATAGGAGGCAAAGAACCCTACGACCGCACTGCCGCACGCTACGGCATACCCTTTGACGACGCAGACGACGAAAAAGACGCGCGAACCACCACCATCGACGCCCTCAAACTGAAGAAACAACAGTCCATGCTCTATATCTTTGACTTCGGTGATGATTGGATGCACACCGTTACCCTCACAGACATAAGCCCTCTTCCTACAAACGCTGCAAAAGACGCTAAGAAACATACCTATCCTCGCCTTGTAGAAAGCTATGGCGCAAGCCCCCCCCAATATCCAGATTATGATGATGAATCACAATACCCTGAAATGGACGAAGATATCCTTAAAGATATCGAACCAAACGCGCCAGATTCCACCACAAAACGCCGCTATAATGATATATTCTCTCTTCTTCAAGACTTTTGTACAACGCACACTATTCCAGAATATATCCCCCCTTGCGACTTCCTCCTCAAAAAAGCCTTCCAAGCACACATCGTCCTCGACAGAAGCCATGCAAAAAGCTGGGCCGCAGGCATACTCTGCATCATCGCAGATATAAACTACTTTGATGAAGAAACTATACCAAGCCCACACATCGCCATAAACGACATAGCAAAATATCTCGGCCTTGCCTTAAGCACCATGCGCTCAAAAGCCGCTATACTCGACGAAAACCTCCCCCTTTTCACCTACTCTTCACAACTTATCCTCGCAGAAGTCCATGAAGCGCTCATAGGAGAACTCGACCAGCTCCACCCCGAAGACGTGCTCGACATATTTAAAGCTGCAATGCAACAAGGTGGAAACGACGAAGGCCTGATAGAAAAAATCCAAGAAACACTCATAAAAATACAAGTAGAAAATAAAGCACTAGTCCCCCAAGAAACCATGAGACAGCTAGAACAACTCATCGCACATTTACAATCACTAAACAAAGAGGCACCCCCGTCCAACAAACACACCCGCTCCCCAAAAAAATTGGATAAAAATTAAAAAAAAATATGCATCGCCGCTTCGCAAGCGAAGCGGCGATGCATACAAATAAAAAAAGCGTAAAAAATACACACAAGAACAAAAAATACCATTTTCCCAAAAGTCCCCACTCACCTCTCAAAAAAACTCCACAACATACAAAAAAATCCATTTTCTCCCCCCCACTGTGTGGTGACAAATGGAATTTTTTTTGCTATCATTCGACACCGACACCATCAACAAAGAGGGGGTAAGCATGCCAAATCTACATTATAAACGAGTCCTACTCAAACTCAGCGGCGAAGCCTTAGGCGGAAACCAAGGCACAGGTATCCATCCAGATACAGTAGCCAAAATCTGTGAAGAAGTCGGCGGCGTTCTCTCCCTCGGACTCGAGGTCGCTCTCGTCATAGGCGGCGGAAATATCTTCCGCGGACTCTCAGCCTCAGCAGAAGGCATGGAACGATCCTCCGCAGACTACATGGGCATGCTCGCCACCGTCCTCAACGCACTCGCTGTACAAAATGTCCTAGAAAAACAAGGATTCCCAACACGAGTCCTCTCCGCTATCACAATGCAAGAAGTCTGCGAATCCTACATCCGTAGACGCGCACTGCGACACCTCGAAAAAGGACGCGTCGTCATCTGCGCCGCAGGAACTGGAAACCCCTACTTCACAACAGATACTGCCGCAGCACTGCGCGCTATGGAACTACAATGCGATGCCATAATCAAAGCAACAAAAGTAGACGGCGTCTACGACAAAGATCCCGTAAAACACAACGACGCCGTCAAATACACAAAAGTAAGCTACGATGAAGCTCTCGCCCGACACCTCGGAGTCATGGACGCCACCGCCATCGCACTCGCACAAGAAAATAACCTCCCCATTATCGTCTGTAGCATGTTCGGAGGCGCTATAAAAGATATCGTCTGCGGAAAAGAAATAGGCACAACCGTATGCCACATGACAAAGGCACACTGATAACACAAAAATCGCCTTCTCACAAAAAAAAAGAAGCCGCAAAGATCAGTAAATCATCAAAATATACACACAAAATAAACAAGGAAATACCATGGACCTAGACACCATACTCCTAGAAACAGAAGAACGCATGGAAAAAGCCGTCAATAATATGGACAAAGACTTTGCCAAACTACGCACAGGACGCGCCTCCACCTCCCTCGTAGATGACATAAAAGTCGACTACTACGGCTCCCCAACTCCCATAAATCAACTCGCCTCCGTCTCCATACCAGACAGCCGCACCATAACCATACAACCATGGGACAAAGGCGGCTTCGGAGCCGTAGAAAAAGCAATCATGAAATCCGACCTCGGACTCACACCCGTCAATGATGGCAAAATTATCCGCATCTCTATCCCCGCACTCACTGAAGAACGACGCAAAGAACTCGTTAAAGTCTCACGCAAATACAACGAAGATGCAAAAATCGCCGTGCGAAACGTGCGACGCGATGCCAACGAACAACTCAAAAAACTCGAAAAAGATAAAAGCATATCAGAAGATGAACTCAAAAAAGCTATGGACGATGTCCAAAAATTGACCGACAAATACGCCGCAGAAGCAGATAAAAAATGCCAAGCAAAAGAAAAAGAAATTATGGATATTTAGTGGTTTATAAAAGCTATTTTTTTTGTT
>CAYJHT010000164.1:0-5474 GCA_964369615.1 uncultured Desulfovibrionaceae bacterium | reverse complement strand
CTGACCAACTTTATATCACATTTTCGGCGTTAGGTGAAATTAGAATGACGTGGTAGGGGAGTTTGTATAAGGCGAAATAAAAGAGTGGTTTTTCAGGAGTGAAGGTGGTTGGGTGGGATGTTTTGTCTTGTCTTTGCCCTTGTGCGGGGCGTGTGAAGTGTAAAGCTGTTTACAAAATGTAAACTATTTTTACAATTTCATCTGTTCTTAAACAATAGAGATGGCTTACTCATTAAAATAAAAACACTTTTTTATCTGGCACAAGACTTGCTCACATTCAGCATGACAGGCTTGCAAAAAAAGCTCTGTGTCGAATGTGAATGCGCTTTCCAAAAGCAATAAAAAAGAATTTTTCAGATGCAGCACATGCATATGAGAGGAGAAAAGTATGAGACCAACTGATACCATTATGATCGTTGGATGCGGCGAACTTGGCGGAATTTTACTTGAATATTTATGCCGTATTCCCAATATTGGCAAAATCGTTGTGGCAGATATCAACGAAGATCACGTCACACGCAAAGTAAACAGCGCCCTGCACGGAGCCTCATACTTAGACTTATATCCCGATATCACTGCCCACACTATCGACCTGCTCAATAAAGAAGCCTCAGCCGCACTGCTTGCAAAGGTCAACCCTTGTGTCATCTTCAACGGAACCACATTGCAATCATGGTGGGTGGTTAACGAAATTCCCGCAGAACTTAATGCAAAGCTCTATTTGCCACGCGTAGGCCTTGGTGGATGGGTGCCCATGCATCTCGGCCTCACCACAAAGCTTATGGAAGCTATAAAACTGTCCGGCATTGATACACAAGTTGTGAACTCCTCCTTCCCTGACGTGACCAACGTCGCTCTGCATAAGGTCGGCCTTGCTCCTACAGTTGGCATAGGCAACGGTTCCTTGCTCATTCCCTATATCCAAAAGGCCGCCGCCGCCATTCTTGGTCTTGAGCGCCGCAATATCCGCGTGGACTTGGTCGCACACCACTATCACTGCTATAACTGGGCACGCAATGGTGTCGGTTATGACGTGCCCCACTATATGCGTATCTTCGACGGCACACGCGACATAACAGAAGAGCTTGGTACCACAAAGGACTTTGTGGCACAGCTTGGCAAATATGGCGCTCGTCCCGGTGGTCGTAATGGTCAGTATCAAGTGGCGGCATCCTGTCTTAAAAATGTTCTTGATATTTATTTTGACACCAACGCCCACAGCATGGCACCCGGCCCCTTGGGTCTTGAAGGCGGCTATCCTATTCGCCTTGGTCGTTCCGGTGCAAAGCTCTCCTTGCCTGCTGGCTTAAGTCTTGAACAAGCGCGCGCGCTTATGCTTGAAGCGCAACAAGCGGACGGCATCCTTAAAATTGAAGACAATGGCGATGTCCACCTTACAGAAGAAACAGCCAAGCTCTACAAGGAAGAGTTCCTCATTGATTGGTCTGTTGTTACTGTGAAGGATTGTTTCGATCAAGCTATGGAATTACGCAAGAAATTTATCGAATTTCTTGAGCGTAATGGAGTAAGCGTCCCTAAATAATACGCTTAATTCAACTCGCGACAATAATGGCCATAGGGACACTCCCCATATGGCCATTTTTTTTGAAAGGGGTTTGGGGCAAGGGCACGTCATTCCAATTGCGTGAACCATTCTTAATAGTGTTCGTCAAATACTCCTGAGACCGTTTGAAATTTCACGATTGCTGCCAGAGAGTGTACAAAAATGCTTATAAAAAGAAGTGCGTGTTTTTCATTAAAAAGCGCCAACTACCTAGTTAAACAGATGGTTTTTTTGAAAGGGGGTTTGGGGGACGTGTGCCCTTCAGGGTGAAACTTTTTTTTCCTAAAAAAAGTTTTCCTCCAAGAAAAAACTAAAAAAACTAAAAAAGTTTTCCCCAAACCCCTTTCAAAAAACAAAATTAGAATGCCGTGGCAAGGGGTTTTGTATAGAAAAATTGTGCTTGTATCTTTCCTTCAAATTGGCTATTTAAGGCATACCCATGCTTGCAACGGTGAAGAACTTTGTATGCAGATATTGACAAGCTCAACGTGGTGCGGTGCAAATACAAACACTCAAATATAAAAGTAAAGGCCATGAAAGACATACTCTTTTATCAGAACTACTTGGAACGCATGCTAGAAGCACCACGCCCCGGTGTGGAAAACGTCTTGGCCTTTTATGACCATCGCATAGGCTGCATCTGTAAGGACGCACGCCTCTTGCTCGTCCCTCTTGATGACCACCTCTGCCACCGCGGCGACGGCATATTTGAAAGCATCTCTTATAGGTTCGGGCACGTCTTCTCTCTTGACGCACACCTTGACAGAATGCGAAATTCCGCCGCAGGACTGAAAATTGCCCCCCCCTGCTCATGGGAAGAACTGCGCAGTATCGTCTTGGATGTCGCACGCGCTGGCTGTGAAGAACACGGCTCATTACGCATACTTATGGGGCGCGGCCCCGGCGGCTTTGGAATATCACCCGCAGAATGCCCCGTGGCAAGCCTCTATGTTGTTGCGCTTCGCAGCGCACTCTTGCCGTCAACATATTATATAGAAGGCGTACGCGCCTGCAAATCCACCATACCGGCAAAACAATCCTATCTGGCACAAATTAAAAATGCCAACTACTTACCAAATGTACTCATGGCGGACGAAGCCATGCAACGCAAGGTCGATGTCGCCTTCTCTTTCACTGATACAGGCTACTTGGCAGAAGCCACCGTGGCAAATGTGGGCATCGTCACTCAAGATAATATGCTTGTATGCCCCCACTTTGATCACGCACTGCCGGGAACAACCATCCTTACAGCTCTGCACATTGTCGAAAACTTACTCAAGGCAGATACAAAGGACGCACCCGAAAAAATACTGCATTTACAAGGATGCAAACTTGACAATATCCGTGAAGAGAATATCCTTGCCGCCAAGGAAGTCTTGCTCTTTGGCTCCTCGCCACTCTGCGTCGGCGTCACACATTTTGAAGGGCACGCCATAGGTGACGGTCATCCGGGACTTGTGGCGCATATGCTGCACCGCCTGCTCATGAAACATCTACTGGCAGACGGTGTGGGGATTTTCTGATGCCGCAAGATACAAAGCACAATGAAGACGAAAGCAAGAGCGAAGGGCACGGCGCAATACACAGACATACAAAACCCATCACAGTCTTGCTCCTCGACAATAGCGATACCTGGACAAGTGCGAACGATGATTTACTCGCAGTGGCTCAGGCTCTTTGTGCAGATTCAAATGTCTATGATGTGTACATCTTATGCAAAGTGCATAGCCCATTGCATCTGCACCTTATACAAAAAAAAACCGCACCTCACACCTGTATCGCTTTTTTTTCACAGGACACACTGTCACAAGTCGCCCTGTGGCGCGCAACACTACGCTTACTCTGGCGCTTTGACAAAAAAACACGTATGTGTGTACATACATTTTCTCCCTCCTGCCTCCCCTTAGCACGCTCCCTCTGGCGCTGGCGACATCGCGATAAAAAAAACGCGTCCAACAAAAGCACACTTGTCTTTCACTCTGCCTTCGATACGCCGCAAAAAGAACACCTACGCCCGCGTGAAATCGTACCAGCAATGACAGCTATAGAAAAAATACTATGCCCTTCCCAATATATATCAAATATATGGGCAGAGGCCGGAGTACAGCCGCAAGGACTGAGCGTCATAAATCCTGTTTGTCATGTATCGCCCGATGAGATCGTACACCCACAAACAACACCAAGCAGCACACAACGCTTCATCTTTATGGCTTTCGAACAGCTCGAAGACGACGCAGGCCTTGACGTCCTCCTAAAAGCAATGGCGGCTCTTTGGCAATATCCCGATCTGCCGGAATGGGAAGTGCGCGTCGTCGGCGCAGGCTCTCGCTTCGATGCGCTCCTACAGGAAGCACAAGCCTTAGGCGTCGCACCTCGATTGGGGCTTTTCGGAGAACAGCCCATCGACTATATGGCACCAAGCGCACACACCATAGTATCTCCGCAAACACATCACGCAGGTAATCTCAAAGCATTGATGATTGCTTGGAGCTACGCATTGCCTCTTATTTTTACACAAGTACCCGCAAGTATGGAAGTGGCAAATACACACAATGCCTTGCCCATCCCTCCCAATGACCCGCAAAGCCTCGCCGCCGCCATGATTGCATGCATGCGCGACAAAGAAACCTGGACACGCGCCGCACACCTTAGCGCTACCATGACAAAACACGCGCGCACGCAACGCCTTCAAGAGCAATATATGGAAATATACCAAGACAGCATTGCACGACACGGCTGGCCCACGCCGCACGCGCGCCTACAAAATACCCCACACGCAAAAAAGACACAAAAGAACACTACGACCGGAGAGAATCATGAAGTGTAAAGTCTGTAAGGAACAAGCCGTCGTCAGTTTGAGAAGCCACCATGCGGGCTTTTGCGCCCCCTGCTATCTGGAGTTTTTCCGCAAACAAGTCGAGCGCGGCATCCGCTCACACAAACTTTTCACGCACGACGACCGCATCCTCGTCGCACTCTCCGGCGGGAAAGACTCCCTCGCCCTCATGCTAGAGCTCTCACGTCAAGAATACAATGTCACAGGTCTTCACATAGACCTCGCCATACCCCCCACAATCAGCAAAAAGGGTCGGAAAAACACAGAACAAAACAAGGAAAATCCGACGGACACCTCTCTTACGCAGATCGCTCCGCAAGATACGGGCGGCGCCCGCGGTGTCGTAGAACGCTTTTGCACAGAGCACAACATCCCCCTCATCGTCAAAGAGATGGATGCCGAAGGCCTTGCCATACCCCGTGTCAAAGCCTGCCTCAAACGCCCCATTTGCTCTGCTTGTGGCAAAATCAAACGCTATTATTTCAATAAAACTGCTATCGACGAAGGCTATACAGCCCTTGCCACAGGCCACAATCTTGATGATGAGGTCGCACGTCTTTTTAGTAATACTATCCGCTGGGATCGTGCCTACCTCTCTGACCAAGGCCCCTGTCTGCCTGCTGAAGACGGCTTTATAAAGAAAGTAAAACCACTCTGGCGCCTCACCGAATTTGAAACAGCCAACTACGCCTTCCTCATGGGCATCGAACACCACTACGCACCCTGCCCCTACAGTCAAGGAGCCAGCTTCACATGCTACAAACACCTCTGGCAAAACCTCGAAGCAGTCATGCCCGGACGGAAAATTGATTTCTACCAAGGCTTTCTAGAACGCGGGCGCCCCATCTTCGCCCAACACGAAGCCCGCACAGCACCAGCCCTCAATGCCTGCACCCTCTGCGGCTACCCCACTTCTGCGGAAGTTTGCGGCGTTTGCCGTATTAAAGCTGCCGTGCATGAAGGATCCTGATCTTTGTTTTTTCGAAAGGGGCTTGGAGGGAAAGCTTTTTTTATTTTTATTTTTATTTTTTTAAATTTTTTTCTTGGGGGGAAACTTTTTTTAGGAAAAAAAAG
>CAYJHT010000163.1:3448-5478 GCA_964369615.1 uncultured Desulfovibrionaceae bacterium | reverse complement strand
TGTAAAAAAAGTAGGCTTGCTTCTGTGGCATTCAGCTTTCCTTGGCGATTTTGAATGCACTTTGTGACTTCTTCAAAGGAGGCATCAGGTGCTAGTCGCAAGTTTGTAAGTAGGCTGGCAAGTTCCGTGCGTGTGTTTTCTGAGAGAGTTTCAGGCAAACTTTCATACATACTTTTCTCTAGGGGCTTGCTTGGAAATATACAAACTTTTTGCATGTGTTCAATTAAGCTTGCCATGCGATGTTCGTATGTGTGGTGCGCAAGGACGTGTTTACGTGCTGCCTCTGTCATAGCTGCGCGTTCGGCAGGGTGTGCAAGATAATAGTCAGCTTTTTCTACCATTTCTTCTATGGTCGTAAAGGTTGCAAGTGTGCCGTCCGGAAAAAGTTCTGACATGAGGTCGCGCTTATCAACAATTTGAAATGCGCCAATCGCAGCGAGTTCAAAGGTGCGCGGGTTAACAAAGTCGCCTTGCGGCACAAGTTCCTTGGCTTGAATGCTTGAGTGCAAGTTGATATTTATTTTTGTAGCATTATAAATTTTGACTGTTTGTTCAGGCGTTATGCGCATGCCTTGGGCTTGGATGTAGGGAGCGAGAATGGTGTCACCGTCCCATTCTGTGCCCCAGATTTTGAAACCCTTACGCGCCAATGTTCGGAAGGCTACGCGTCTGTTGGGGTAGCCTGCACCCATAAAGGCGATATCTGCGCCATAGTTTTTTTGTTCTGCCGCCGAGAGGGTGTGTGGGGCGTGGAATTGTGCTAAGGCTGCCATGGGCAAATACAGGGACTTTTTTTGCCCTACGTCATCGAGTAGAGAGGTAAAAGGTTCCTTTTGAATCACCGCAAAGACATCAAATAAGGGGGCAAGGGCGCGCCAGTATGTGAAAACTTTGTGGTCTTCAACGAACCACATGGCAGTTGGGATGTGCATTTTTTGCAGGCGGCGCAAGGTTTGGCGGCTCATGGGCGCTTGCGCAAGTGCAAGCACCATATCAGGGGCAAAGCTGTCTACTTTGGCAAGAATGGCCTTGCCAATGATGTGTAAAAAAGCGTCTTCAAGCTGTGCCAACTCTTCAGAAGAGATGTTGAGTTGCTTAAAGGCTTGAAAAGCCGAATGAAATTGCGGCGCATCAAAAACATCCACCTGATGCCCAAGATTTTGTAAAGCTTGAACACAGAAATTTCCAACAGGCAAGGAACCGCCATAAAATGGAAGAATCACAAGAATACGCAAAGGATGTGTCGACATGCTCTACCTCATTTATTCGTCGTCATTTGTCATATACGGAGACGCAAGAGGCATAAGCGTTGTCATGGGGAGTGCGCTATTCTCGAGCATCCAATCTTTTTCTTCATAAAAGGTATGAACGCCTTCGTTCAATACCTGCTGACCTTGTAAGGGGGCATGGCAATATTCTGCAACAACAGTACGTAGAGCTTGCCTGCGTGCTGCGTGTGCGTCGTGCCCAAGTTCTATATGCCACGTACTGCCAAGCGCATCAAGCACGGATGTTTGCAGTGTTAAGGCTTCTGGTAAGGCTTGTCGTGCAAGCAACTTATTTCCTTGGGCAAATGCAGTCATAGTGCGTAAGAAGTCTGTCGAACTGAAAGTTTCAAGGCATTTTGTGTGCAAGGTGCATGGACGAGATTCAAGACAAGGCGTACAGGCATATGTGGACTGCCACACGCTGTGGCCTCGTCCATAAGGCCCCGTTTCGTGGCACCATGCGGAGGACAGGAAAAAGGCGCATACAGGCACACCAAGATGCGCGGCCAAGTGCATAGTACCTGTATCAGGGCTGAGAAGAATATCAAGTCCTGTGAGTGCGTCAATGAGACCTGCCCAAGATGTTTTTCCGCAAAGATTTTGTGTCTTTGCCTGTACCTGTGTGGGGAGATGGCGCAGAACTCGACGCGCGAGAGCCTCTTCTGAAGTAGTGCCAAAAAGATATATGGGGACTCCGCCGCGCGCTTCAAAAAATACGCGAACAATTTGTGCAAGCACAACAGGTGGTAAGGAACGCCGCGA
>CAYJHT010000163.1:0-3438 GCA_964369615.1 uncultured Desulfovibrionaceae bacterium | reverse complement strand
CACGCCCTGCGAGCACAACACCGACACCTCGTCCTTGCCCTTGTGCAGGCGGATTGACGAGCACAGGATCACAAGGAATTGTGTCAAAGTAGGCCCAAAAGTCTACAAGGTTAAGAGGGCTTGAAGGACGGTGTTTTGTCCAGCGAAAAGCTTTTTGTACCCACGATGAGACAAGGATTTGTCCGCCATCCATACGATAGCCGCAGACAATTTCTGGTGGGAAAAGACGCACAAGCGCGCGATTCATAGGGGAGTGATTGAGGTTGTATACGGCGCATACATCAAGCGCGGCCAACTCTTGCACAGCTGCGTAGATATACATATCTTGCCATCGTGCGCCATGTGCCGTGATAGTATGAATCAAAGCATTTGGATAGAGTAGGTGCGCTAAGTCCTTAAGTGATACATCCACACAAATATGCACTTGACCACGCGCCTCTAAGGTTTTTACAAGCCGTTTTGTTTGCACAAGATCGCCAAAACGCGCCAATTGTAGCACAAGAAACTGTTTCATTCTTTACACTCCCTCGTTACGAATACGAAAATATAAAAGAATGTGCAAGAAAAATTATAAGCCTGTGCTATTTTCAAGTAACAATCAATTTTTTAAGTTTTTTTCTTGGGGGGAAACTTTTTTGAGGAAAAAAAGTTTCCCCCTTCCTCCCCCACAAAAAAACAGTTTTTTGCAAGCACAAAAAAATATTGACAAGAGAAACTTTATTTTTTATGTAGATAGGAATGTTTCTTGAAAAATAATGCTTTATTTGACCATCTAACTAGGAGGCTCTCATGATTGAAGTAGGCAAGCTTGCACCCGATTTTACCGCAAAATCGTATCAAAACGGCGCCTTTAAGGATATTTCACTCAAGGATTTTCGCGATAAATGGGTGTTCCTCTTCTTTTATCCAGGCGACTTTACCTTTGTCTGAGTCACAGAAGTTGCTGCGGTTGCAGCAAAAATTGATAGATTTAATGAGCTCGGCGTACAAGTTCTCGGCGTCAGCATGGACAGCGTCTTCGTTCACAAAATGTGGGACGAGCAAGAAATTTCAAAACTTATCGGCGAGAAAACACCCTTCCCACTCCTTTCAGACCCGTGCGCACATATCGGAAAACTTTATGGCGTATTTTCCGAAGACGACGCAATCAATCTGAGAGGCAGCTTCATCATCAACCCTAATGGTGTCGTCCAAAGTATGGAAGTCCTCGCCGCACCCGTAGGACGCGAATTTGACGAAACCATCAGACAAATTGAAGCACATCAACTCGTTTGCAAAACAAAAGGCTGCCAAGTCGCACCAACCGCGTGGAAACCAGGCGCCCCTGTACTCGAACCCTCACCAGAAATCGTCGGAAAAGTAGGAGAATTATGGACTCCCTCCTTCTACTTCCGCACAAAAAAATAAAGCATTTGAATAATGAAAAAATAGCGGGGGGAAAGTTTTCCAAAAGACTTTCCCACCGCAGAGTTTTTAAAAGAGCCGTGAACGACTAGCCCGCATTTTTCACCAAATGTTTGTATGAGCATAGTAAAAATATATTTATTACATATATTTGCACATAATAATCAAACTCATCTCCTCGGTACGCATTATACATTTTATAATTTTCAAAGCAAGTACTCCAAAAATCTGCCGTGTGACCACAAAGTGTCGTACGAAGCATAAGATGCTGTCACAAATAAAGTTTTTTGGAAGGGGGAGAACCTTTTCTTCAGAAAAGGTTTCCCCCTCCCCCAGCTTGTGAAATATCCGGGCTAGGCACTGTCCAAATTCGCCTTTCCGCTTATCTCTGCGTCAGATTTCATTAGCGCCTAATAAGATACTAAGCCTTACCAGATGTTCCCATCACATTGCGAATCTTGTGAGCAACCATGTTTACCACAGCTTCACGCGCAGGACTTAAATAACCGCGTGGGTCAAATTGATCAGGCTTTTCTGACATAAATTTGCGGATAGATGCAGTCATAGCCAGACGAATGTCCGTGTCCACGTTAATTTTACACACAGCCATGCTCGCCGCCTTACGCAACATATCCTCAGGCACGCCGCGCGCATCGCCCACAGCACCGCCATGCTTATTGCACATCTCAACAAACTCAGGCGGCACACTCGACGCACCATGCAATACCATCGGTACACCAGGTAAGCCAGCCGCTATTTTCTCAAGACGCGGGAAATCAAGCTCAGCCTTACCCTTAAACTTATAAGCGCCGTGACTTGTGCCAATCGCAATTGCGAGAGAATCACAGCCCGTACGCTCAACAAATTCAACAGCCTCATCAGGATCTGTATAAACATGCACATCTGAAGAAACATGCTCTTCTATGCCAGCAAGGGTGCCAAGCTCAGCCTCAACCCACACGCCTTTATCATGTGCATAATCGACAACTTGCTTTGTAAGGGCAATATTTTCTTCAAAAGGCAAGTGGGAGCCGTCAATCATAACAGAAGTAAAGCCGCCGTCGATGCAATCTTTGCACATCTCGAAAGTAGGGCCGTGATCAAGATGTACAACTACAGGCACGTCTGCTTCTAAAAGAGCAGCCTCCACAAGCTTCATAATATAAATTTGTCCGGCATACTTACGCGCACCAGCAGACACTTGCAAAATTACAGGGGACTTTTCCTGCGCTGCCGCCTGCATAATACCTTGAATGATTTCCATATTATTGACGTTAAATCCGCCTATGGCAAAGCCTTCCTTATACGCGCGATCAAACATGTCGCGAGGTCCAATCAGTGGCATCTTTCGACTCCTTTTGAAGTAAATAGTGACTTTATGGCAATATACTCTAAACGCATAAAGCGTAACAAAATTCACGCTGGATGGAAAGCAAAAAAAATCATTCTTATAAATTCTTCCAGAATATTTTTGCATAACATAATGATAGAATGAAATACAGATTACTTGCCTCCTTTTATGGAGTATGCTATTTTTTCTTTACAAGTATCTCAGATAAAATTGTAGTGCGTATTTTTTTGAAGCATAGGCGAACAAACAGCCTCTCAGAAAGATGTGTGCACGATTTTTGCATAACACACTCCATGCAGCACGCATCAAATAGGATGTGTCAATAATTTGGCACAATGCCGCGCCGATGCGAATTTTCCGTAAAAAATCAATGAGTAGATTTTTTTTAGACAAAAAATTGCTTGCTCAAACTTTTTTTGTTTGGAAATTTTACAATTTACCCTGTGGAAAAATGAGCAAAAACCGATATGCTTAAGTAACAAAAGGCGCTTGTAAACTGTTGCGCTATACTTTTGACATTTGCGAGACTTTGTGTATAAAAACTCTCAAGAGCAAGCATTTCGTTCTCGGCTGTCAAAAATACAGTCCGATTTATAAAAGGATTATATTATGGATCTAGCAACTTTAGGTGGGATTTTATGTGGTTTTGGCCTTGTGCTCGGTTCCATCTTTTTGGGACCGTC
>CAYJHT010000162.1:0-5492 GCA_964369615.1 uncultured Desulfovibrionaceae bacterium | reverse complement strand
AAAAAACCATCTGTTTAGCTAGACAATCGACGCTCTCGAATAGAAGAGTGAAAATGATCTTTTGTATTTTTACAAAAAAGTCTGTTTTAACCCTTCAGAAGAGTGACAAAATGCAAAAGAATTTATTTAGAAACAGCCTCTAGCATTACAGTTGTAAATATTAAAGTAGCAGCAATAAGCTCTCAAAACTGCGAGTAACCATGTGAACCCAAGTGTCATTCGAAAGCTGTTTTTCCATACTAAACATTTGTTTTTTTTGAAAGGAGGGATCTGCCCGAAGGGTGCCGAAGGCAGAGCTGTTAGGCGCGGAATGAGCCTTACAGATACAGAGAGTAGAGCTGTGGGGGGAGAACCTTTTCTTCAGAAAAGGTTTCCCCCTCCCCCAGCTTGTGAAATATGCGGGTTCGTTATCCGGGCTAATGTTTTTGCAAGAGATGTCGAATAGAGTACGTA
Source organism: uncultured Desulfovibrionaceae bacterium (assembly GCA_964369615.1). Classification (GTDB taxonomy): domain Bacteria; phylum Desulfobacterota; class Desulfovibrionia; order Desulfovibrionales; family Desulfovibrionaceae; genus CAYJAD01. The sequence continues at coordinate 5,039 of CAYJHT010000162.1, read as the reverse complement.
GGTATTGAACGAAAAATGTGATTAAAATACGTTTTTTAAGAAACATTATCCGTTGAAAAAATACCATTTTTTTGTTTACGATATGTATTTGTTATACTGCATTACTGTAGGTCTGCTGTCGTATTGATAAAAATTGCATTGTTCTGATATGATGAGAGGAAGATATGAAATTGTCTGTTGTTCAAAAGTTGGTGTGTATTTTAGTGGTGCTTTTGTTTGTGAGTTGTGGCACAATTTATTTTGTCGCAACGTATAATTATTCAGCTACCCTTACAAAAACATTACATAAAAATATCGAAATGGCTCAAAGAAACTTTGCCGCCATTACCGAAGCAAAAAAACGAGAAATACAAAGCGCCGCAAGACTGAGTGCGCAATATACTGGTCTTGCCGCCGCCGTCATGGCGAAGAAAAACATACAGGTAAAGAGCTTGGCGCAAAAAATTATGCAAGACACAAGTGCAACCATTATCACTATCACCGATGCTTCAGGCACTGTGCTCGCACGTGGCCATGCAGATACGCACGAAGACAACATTTCACATCAAAAAACCGTGACACAAGCTCTGCGAGGTGGAGACGCTGTAGGTGTTGTGACGGGTGCTGAAAGTATTTCTATGCGTGCAAGCACGCCAATCATGCACAACGGTGTACTTGTTGGAACGCTTTCCCTTGGTGATTCCTTAGCTATCCCTAAATATATTGATGCGCTCGCTGACATGTTAAATGTGCGCGCAACATACTTTGAAGGCGATACACGCCTTATGACAACCATCAAGAACGCCCAAGGCCAGCGCATTATTGGCACGCGACTTAATAATCCATTGATTGAAAAGCAGGTTTTGACTCAAGGCAGAGTATACTATGGTGAAAGTACGATTATAGGTGAAAAATACCTTGCGGCATACTGGCCCGCACGCAGTTATAGCGGTGAAATCGTGGGGATGTGGTTCATCGGCTTGCCGGTGACAGACGCCTTAAGCGCCGAATACAATGCCAATATGATTACAATTTTTTCTACAAGCGGCGTTATGCTTGTCATGCTCTTGATTGCTATTATGGTAGGTATACGCTTTACGCGCCCTATTCATAAGATTGCCAATTATGCCTCAAAAATTGCTCAAAATGAAGAAGGCGCAACGCTCAATATTACGAGCCAAGATGAATTTGGTGTCCTTGCTACTACCTTACAAGGTATGGTGCAAAAGCTCAAAGAGCAAGCGCACTGGTATACAACCATATTGAATGCATTGCCGGTGAATGTTTCTGTGACAGATATGGACAAAAAATGGATTTTCCTTAACGATGCCGCACGAAAAGGCTTAGGCAAAAGCCTCGATGAACTTGTGGGGACTCCTTGCCATCATCGCGGAGGCAGTTTGTGCTCAACGGCAGACTGCGGCATCATGCGTCTTGAGCAAGGGGAACCAGAATCTATCAGTGTCATGCCAAATGGCGACATTATGCGCATGCGTTTGAGCTATCTTTTGAATTGTGCGGGCGAAAAGGTGGCTCATGTAAAGGTTGGGACGGATATCACAGAAAGAGAAAAGATGCGTCAAGAAACCGCTCTTGCAACACAAGAAATGCGTCGCACCTTGGTGGAACAAATTGAATCGGTGGTTATGCGCCTTGACGGCGCTGCGCAGCAACTTTTTGCTTCCGTCAATGCGGCTGAAGACGATGCCAAAAACACGGCATCTCACATGAGCACCGTTGCTACAGCTATAGGGGCTATGGAAGAGAGTATTTATGATGTGGCAAAAAATGCTTCTCATGCAGCGTCGGATGCAAGTAGCGCACAAGGTCAAGCCCAAGAAGGGCATAAAAAAGTGCAATTTATTGTGAATGAAATTGTTAGCGTGCAAGCCTCTGCCAACGACCTCAAAGAAGATATGGAAAAACTTTCGGCACATGCACACAGCATCGGTGCTATTTTAAATATTATTCGGGATATTGCCGATCAAACAAACCTTTTGGCACTCAATGCCGCTATTGAAGCCGCACGCGCAGGCGAGGCCGGACGTGGTTTTGCTGTTGTGGCCGATGAAGTCCGCAAGCTTGCCGAAAAAAGTATGGATGCCACAAAAGAAGTAGAATCTGCCATTCGCATAATCCAAGAGCGTACACTGGAAAGCAGTAATACTATGGATTCCACGGTGGATGCTGTGCGCAGAGCAACGCAAGAAGTGCATGTTGCAGGCGATGCTCTGAATAGTATTGTCGCACTGAGTATGTCGACAGCAGATGAAATTTCTGCCATTGCCACCGCTGCTGAAGAGCAAGCAGCAACTACAGGCGACATCAACCGCACTGTCTCCGATTCAAACAAACTGGCACAGCAACTGGCAATCTCCATGGATAGTGCGGCGCATACAGTCAAGGAAGTCTCGGATCAATCGTCAACCTTGCGCGAAATCTTAGAATCCATGAAGGCAAAGATTCATGCATAATCCGTTTTCTTAAAAAAGGTGGAGGGGAAAACCTTTTGAAAAAAGTTTTCCCCTCCCTCAGCGCATGTGCCGGCAAGGCCTACGTGCGCACAAGAATAAGAGCAGTCATAGGCGGAATATAGACAGTTATGCTTTGTGTCTCGATGCCTGAATCGGCGCGTGAAAAATGTTCAGTGCCTAAGGCTACATTGCCATACCCGCCAAATTCTTCTTCATCCGTATTGAGTATTTCTATATATCTGCCCGGCGTCACTAGCAGTTCTAAGTGCCCTTGGCTTTCCACCTCGTGGAAGTTGTATACCATGAGCAGGCGTCCGCGTTCAAAGGCCAAGGTTCTGTTTTCTTCGTGAATGTGTCGAAAGAGCGGTTGACAGCGGAAATCGTCGAGATGTTTTGCTATAATATCAAACATGCACGCCTTGTCAAAGGCCGCAAGATGCCTATAGCGCAATGTTGTATCTTCTGCCAGATGCCATTGTCTATGACCATTGGTTATTTCGTCCAACCATTCAGGGTGTCCAAACTCTGCGCCCATAAAGTTCAAATAGCCGTAATGCGCCGTACACAGTGTGACGCTTCGCATAAGTTTATAAAGGGCAATACCGCGAGAAATGTTCCAGCTTTGTGTGAACACAGTCATGCCCGTATACATGGCATCGCCGATAATGCGCCATATCATGGCATCGTGCCCGTTGATGCATTGATCATGGCATTCCACATAGCTTATGGTATTGTCATAGGGTCGGTGATTTGTCATTTCGTGCCATAATGGTCCCATCTGGCGCTTATCTTCGTCCTTGATGTAGTTTTCCCAATAATCAGGAATGCCCATGGCAAAGCGATAATCAAAACCGAAGCCGCCGCGTTCGGGGTCGCATGTCAGTCCGGGCATGCCGCTAAATTCTTCTGCGATGGATATGGCATGCGGTGCACATTGACGGATAAGTGTATTCACAAGCGCAAGGTAGAGCTGTCCAAAGGTATCGGCGCGATCCTTGCCATCTTTTCCATAAAAACAGCGCCCTACATGACTAAAGTCATCATCATGCCCGTGGTCCTTATAGAGCATATTGCCCACCGCATCGAAGCGGAAGCCGTCGATGCGATATTCTTCCAGCCAGTAGCGACAATTTGAGAGCAAAAAGCGGCGTGTCATATCTTGGCTGTAATCAAAGGAGAGGGTGCCCCATTGGTTTTCCTTAGCAGAAAAGAAATAGGGCGTGCCATCGTAGCGTGCGATGCCTTCTTCTGTATTGGGGCAAGCGTGGCTGTGTGGAATATCCACGATGACGCGAATGCCAAGGCCATGGGCAGTATCCACAAGCTCTTGAAAGTCAGCGACAGTGCCAAAGCGCGAAGACGGGGCAAAGTAGGAGGACACTTGATACCCAAAAGACTTATAGAGTGGATGTTCTAAGACGCCCATGAGTTGTACATGAGTATAGCCGCTGGCGTGAATGCGCGGTAAGATGTGTTTTGTAAAGTCTGCAAAGGTTCCCACGGGCATCTTGCCCTGTATGTTTTTTTCGGGCGGGCTTTGCGCCATACCGATATGCGCTTCATAAATGCGCGGAAATGCCACCGGCGGCAAGATTTCGTTTTGCCATTCGTAGGGCTTTGCTGGATGCCACACACGCGCGCACCATTGATTGGGCTTTAATTCATCTTGTTCTACCCAGCGTGTCATGGCGGGCACACGGCGCACCACATTGGGCGAGTCGGGTAATTGCACGCACAATTGCACATAGCTGCCGTGTTCTAAGGCCGTGTCAGGCAAGCGCAATTCCCACCAGCCTGCGCCCTTTTCAGGGCAGGGGTGAAACATATGATGCGCCCAGCGTTGGAACTTGAGTTTATCAGTGGTGAGCCACAATTTTTCCGCATTTGGCATATATTCAAAGATATGCCATTCGTCGGCGCCATCCTCCTCTTTTTTGAGATGTATTCCCCAATACGTATGGAGATTTGCATAATTCTCAATGGAGCCATATGTTGCCTTTATACGCGTCATTTCTTGCGCATAAAGCGCGGAGCGTTCGAGGAAAAAGGGGGCATAGGGCAGAAGTTCCATATCTTCCAAGGGGCTTGCAGGGCATATATCCATATTGAGCGTAAGCGGCGTACTTTCAGCATATTCTCCACCGCACACACAGCAAAAGCGCACGTCCTGTTCACTTGTCAAGCCGCCCCATTGGAGGCAGCGCGTCAAAAGGTGCTGTGAAAAGCCAAGGACAAGCCGCTCGCCTGCGTGAATGACCCTGCTCTGCAATTCAGGGAGAGGCAAGTCTAAAAAGTGTACTTCTGTCCCTTGGGCATTTTTGACAAACACCTGCTCCGGCCTGCACTGAGTGTCGCCGGAATTATGAATGACAGCATACACATAGCCATAGGTTTTAGGGATATCATGTGCAATATAACTACCACAGCTGTACAAATTTGGCAAATGGGCTATACGCGAATCATTATGGACGCCTAACATACTTTCAATACTTATACTCATGATACCCTTAATCCTTATAAACGATACACATTTACTACATACGCGCGCTTTTTGCGGTACACTTACGAAGCAAGTATGCCGTATTG
>CAYJHT010000161.1:0-5493 GCA_964369615.1 uncultured Desulfovibrionaceae bacterium | reverse complement strand
AAAAAAAGTTTCCCCCCACAAGCTTTTCAAAAAAACAAAAATATCTTTATTTAGAAACAGCCCCTAGCGAAACAGATCCCTTGCAAACAACGACATTGGAAAAATATTTTTTTACAAACGTGCAATATGGCGCCCTGCGGCAGCACCGCTTGCCCATGCCCAGTGCAGGTTATAGCCGCCAAGTTGCCCTGTGATATCAAGAAGCTCTCCTGTGATATAGAGTCTTTTTTGTTTGAGGCTTTCCATTGTGTGTGGGCATATGTCCTTTGTTAAAACGCCGCCGGCTGCGGCTTCTGCTTTATGCATGCCTTCGGTGGTGTAAGGTGTGATGGTATATTCATGGACACAGGCATGGAGGTTTTTTCGTGCGGCGCGTGAGAGTTCTGCAATTTTGCGGCGTGCAAGTTCTGCGGGGAGAATCATGTCTGCTAATCGTTGCGGGATATGGCGCGACAGGAGGGTGCGCACGAGGAGCTTACCGCATTCGCGCGCGTCGAGCAGTGACTCAAAGGAGATGTGCGGCGCAAAGTCGATGCGTAGAGGGTTTCCTTTTTGCCAGTAACACGAGGCTTGTAGGATGACTGGCCCACTGAGTCCGCTGTGGGTGAAGAGGAGGTCTTCTTCGTAAATTTTGTCCGCCACACAAAGGCGAACAGGCAAGCTTATGCCTGCTAAACCCGTCGGGTTCGCTAAGCGAAGAGGGACAAGGACAGGCTTAAAAGGCGCTGATGTATGATTCCATAGCCCTGCGAAGCGTGGGCCTGCGTCGCTTGCACCTATTGCAGGCCATGCAGAGGAGCCGAGGGCAAGGACAAGGGTATGACTTTGTACAGTGTGTATAGTGTCGGCGTGCTTGAGAGTGACTGTGAAGAGCGTGTCGCTGTGAGTTATGTGTTCAATTGTGTGACCAAGTGCAAAGTGGTAGCCGTATGATTGGCACGTATCAACAAGGGCATTGACAAGAAATTTTGCATTTTGGAGGCCAAAGTATTGTCCGTGTTCTCGTTCTTCAAAGGGGAGTTTGTGTTGTGTGTAGAATTGCAGGAGGGCTTTAGGGGGGAGGGCTTTGAGTGCGTGTGCGGCAAAGGGTGGATGTTGTCCTATGAAGAATGAGGTCTTCATATATTTGTTTGAAAAATTCGCCTTTGCGCCGCCGCTGATACGGATTTTAGCACCGGGGTGCGCGTTGTGGTCGACAATGAGTACAGAGCGTTTTTCTTGTGCATAGTGCCCGATGGTGCGTGCACAGAAAAGGCCGGAGGCACCGGCGCCAAGGATAATGGAGTGAAAAATCATTATTATTTCTGCTTTAGGTCAGGGTGTGCAGAGTGTAATTTTTGTTGATATTTTTCTGAGAGAGTGTGTGGGGGTCTTGAAGGCTTCCCCCCACATATTTCAAAAAAGATTTCCATGTACTGCGAGTACGAGGCAAGGCGCATTATGAGCACAGTTCTCGTCGTTGGTCAAGGTGGTTTGAGGCTGCGATCACTTCTTCCATTTGAACGCTGGTGGCGCCAAGGCGTTCGATAGCATTTTGATAGCTTTCAAATTGCTGTTCGGAGAGCATGGCGATGAAGTCGTGTTGGCGCATAAGGTGGACAAGGACGCGGGTATGTGAGCGTAGTTCTGTAAGCATAGAACACATATGGTGGCGGATATCGCCGTCGGCAGAGTATTGCGCGAGAGTGTTCTTTGTGATGGCGCTTGTGTTGACATTTTTTCTGTGGAGTTTTGTTTCCATACGACTCATATCTATATTGTGCATTCCCATGCTTTGTCTTTCTAGAGTGTTCATGGGAGTTTCATAGTCTCGTTGCTGTGTTGCAGGGTGGTTGACGAAACCATTGTATTCAGCACTGAATTGCGAAGAGTTCATGGATAGCCCCTTAATAGTTTAATACAAAAGGTTGTGAGCCTTTTCTGTCAAAAAAGCACATGTACTGTTGTGTGTGCGCATTGTGTTCTTAGCACAAAGTCTTCAACAAAAATCTTTTAGTAAAAATCTAAGCACAAAGTGTGCCAATGTGCAAAACCTGTATTTTTCGCATTTGCGTGTTCTATGTGTTTCGAAAATATCCTTTATATCAAAGGACATTTTTCAAGGGGGATATTGCTCTATGACGAGCACATACTGTTTTTCTTGCTGTATCTTGTGACATTTTCATGACATAGCCATGAAGGAGAAATTATTAAACATATCAGCTACTAATCTAGTTTTTTCATGCAAAGCACTTGAAGGTTTTGCATTTTTTGAATTTTTGCAAAGCATTCTCTCGACATTTTCTAGATTAGCACAAGGTGCCCCGCTTGGCAAGAGGAGTGCTGTGAGGGTGCGAGTTTTTTTCTGTGCAGAAAATTGACACAAGAGCAAAAAAAGCGCTGAATGCGCCTAAAAAAGAAAAATAGAATTTGAGGTGAATTTTTAATCGACTCAAATGTAAGCCTTTTATTTTTTCTTCTGCGATGACAAAGAAAAATGAAAAAAGTTTTTTGTGGAAAAATATGTCTTCTTAACTCTTGACAGAGACATGCGCTCAGGGCAAAATCCTCTATCGCCGATTGTGCATAATACATACACATAAGAGCTTGATGGCGCGCCCTCTCATGGAGTTCTGATCGCGTTTGTCAAAACATTTTTTCTTAAACGATTTACCCTAGGGGAATTTTACATGGCATCCCAATACCGCTTGGTTACGCGTAGCGACTTTGATGGTCTTGTCTGCGCAGTGCTTTTGAAGCAAATAAATCTTGTAGGCGACATTTTGTTTGTGCATCCCAAGGATGTGCAAGATGGGCGTGTAGAACTCAACCAAAATGATATCACTACCAACTTGCCGTACAGCCCTTACGTGCATATGTGCTTTGACCACCATTTGTCAGAGTCTTTGCGCACTACTTCGGAAACAACCAACCGTATTATCAAGCCCGACGCTCCTTCTGCGGCGCGTGTGGTGTATGACCATTTTGGCGGAAAGGAACGTTTTCCGAATATTTCCGACGAGATGATGGAAGCTGTTGACAAATCAGACACAGCGAACTTTACGCTTGAAGAAATTTTGACGCCGGAAAAATGGGTTCTTTTGAGCTATATCATGGATCCGCGTACAGGCCTTGGTCGCTTCCGTAATTTCCGCATCAGTAACTATGAGTTGATGATGAAGATGATTGACTTGTGTGCAGAGCAAAGTCTTGAAGAAATCATGGAAGATGAGGATGTAAAAGAGCGTGTGGACTTGTACTTTGAGCATCAAGAAAAAGCTAAGGCACAGCTTTTGGAGCGTGTAAGCGTTCACGGCAACCTTCTTGAGCTTGACCTTAGAGATGTTGATCCTATTTGGCCTACAAACCGTTTTACGCTGTACGCTCTTTTCCCACAGTGCAATATTTCTGCGCATATTATGTGGGGCTTGCAGAAGAAGAATGTGGTTTTTGCGGTGGGCAAGTCTATTGTAAACCGTTCCAATGCGGTGAATATTGGCGAGATTATGCTGTCCTATGGCGGCGGCGGTCACTTGAATGCGGGGACGTGTCAGGTGCCTACGGAGCAAGCAGAAGAGACACAAGCCGAATTACGCAAACAATTGCAAGGTTAATATTTCATATTAAAAATGAGTAAAAAGCCCTCAATCTGTTTGAGGGCTTTTTTTATTTTTTTAAGTTTTTAAATTTTTTCTGGGGGGGAAACTTTTTTTAGGAAGAAAAGTTTCCCCCCACGAGGCTTTCATAAAAAACGCTTTATTTAGAAACAGCACCTAGCAAAAGTTTCCCTCCCCCCGCAAAAAAGAAAAAAGTCTTTAGTCTATATAAACACCTTTAAAAATAACATTTTAACAAAATAAGAGTGCATTGCAGTGAAAAAAAATACATCTCAAAATGTGAGCTGGGGCGGACGCTTCAGTCAAGGACCAAAAGAAACAGTCGCTTTGTATACAGAGTCGTGCTCCTACGATAAAAAACTTGCCGCACACGATATTGCAGGCTCAAAAGCCCATGCACGCATGCTCGCGCGTCAAGGTGTCCTCACTGATGCTGAAGCGCAACAATTAAGCAAAGGACTTGATAGCGTACTGGCAGAAATCGAAGCAGGCAACTTTATATGGAAAACAGAACTCGAAGATGTCCATATGAATGTAGAAGCACGACTGACAGCTCTCGTAGGAGATGTAGGAAAAAAACTCCATACAGGACGCAGTCGCAATGACCAAGTAGGCCTCGCCTTTCGCCTATACATCTCCGACGCCTTGCGCGACTGGCAACTCCTCGCACGAGAACTCATAAAAGGTTTTTTAGACAAGGCACGCGCGCATGAAAACGACATCCTCCCCGGATATACACATTTGCAACCCGCACAACCCGTGAGTCTTGCACACCACCTCCTCGCCTATGGATGGATGCTACAAAGAGATGTTATGCGCATGGCTCAGTGCGAACGCCGTGTGCGTATTTCCCCCCTCGGCGCAGGCGCCATCGCAGGCACAACCTATCCTCTTGACCCACAAAGCGTGGCGCAAGAACTCGATATGTACGGTGTTTTTAATAATTCGATGGATGCCGTTGCAGACAGAGACTTTGTCGCTGAAAGCCTTTTTGTCGCATCATGCACAATGATGCATCTTTCGCGCTTCTGTGAAGAAATACTACTCTGGGCAAACCCCGCCTTCGGCTTTGTCCGCGTCTCTGATGCCTATTCAACAGGCTCCTCCATGATGCCGCAAAAGAAAAATCCAGATGTTGCCGAACTCATGCGCGGTAAAGTCGGACGCGTCTATGGAAATTTAACCGCCATACTCACAACACTCAAAGGCTTGCCATTAACCTACAACCGCGACCTGCAAGAAGACAAAGAACCACTTTTTGACACAGACAATACCTTGCGACAATCACTCATCCTGATGACAGGCATGCTCAGCGAACTGACATTTTGCCCCGATCGCATGTTTGCAGCGTGCAAAGCCGGATTCCTCAACGCAACCGAACTTGCAGATTATCTCGTAGGTAAGAATGTTCCTTTTCGCGAAGCGCACCACATCACAGGCGCAGCAGTAGCAATGGCAGAAAAAGCCAACAAAGGCCTAGAAGACCTGACTGTTGAAGAATTTCAAAAGATTTGTCCAAGTATCGACACCGGTGTCTATGAAATACTAGACTACAAAGCAGCTGTTACACGCCGAGAAACACACGGCGGCACAGGCCCTAAAGCTGTGAAAGTTCAATGCCAAGCGCTTGCAATATGGCTCGATGAGCCCTTATAAGACATAAGGAATGTGTTATTTCTAAAAGCTTATTTTTGTTTTTCTAGGCGCTGTTTCTAAATAAAACGTTGTTTATGAAAGCCTTGTGGGGGGAAACTTTTTTTGGGAAAAAAAAGCTTTCCCCCCACAGCTCTGCTCTCTGTATCCGTAAGGCTCGTTCCTCGCCTAACGGCTATGCCTTCGGCACCCTTTGGGCAGGTCCCCCCTTCAAAAAAACCAACTGTTTAGCTAGACAATCGGC
>CAYJHT010000160.1:0-5558 GCA_964369615.1 uncultured Desulfovibrionaceae bacterium | reverse complement strand
GCCCATTCGCCGGATTTATACGCAAAGGCTGGGAGCGGTGACGCTTTGCTCTTTACGGCGGCGGACTTGAAAAACCTCTTGCTTTCACCAAAGCTTTCTTTTTTTCAAGATAATGCAGAAAATGCAGTGCTTTTTTCGCGATTTTCTATGCTTATGACTGGGGTCATGCTTGATGTCTGCGCATTAACGGGCTTGCAGGATCTGCTCAAATTGACAGCAGAGGGTGTCATAGAGATGGAAAACGTGTTTTTTGAACAGGATGGACACGTCTCCACGGAGTATGACCTCGTAGTAGATGGGGCATGGATTGACTCACTCGGTGCTCAGTACAGTGCGAATAGGAGAAAACTCTTTAAAGTTCCAATCAGTTTAGCAGAATATGACGTGAGAGAGGGAACAAAGAGTATTTGTGACGATGCTTTTCATGCTTGCACCTCTTTAAAAAGTGTGACGATTCCTCATTCCGTAAAAGCAATCGGTGCGGGTGTGTTTTTTGATTGTGCATCTCTAAAACGTATCAACATTCCTCGTTTCGTGACATCCATTGCAGATTGGACTTTTAGTGATTGTCAGTCCTTGGAAAATATAATAATTCCAAACTCTATCGTATCAATTGGCGACTGGGCTTTTAGTGACTGTACTTCATTGTTAGGTGTAGAAATTCCAAATTCTGTGACATCAATCGGTGAGAATGCCTTTTGTAATTGTAGAGCTTTGACGAGTGTACATATCCCTGCTTCAGTGACATCAATTGGGGCAAGTGCCTTTGAGGGCTGCTACTCGTTGGCGAATATAATAGTCTCCAATCATGTTACATCAATCGGCGATGGTGTTTTTTGGAATTGCAGATTGTTGACACACATAAAATTCCCCAATGCTGTAACCTCAATTGGTGCTCATGCTTTTGCAGGGTGTCACCACTTAACGAGGTTGACACTCCCCAATAGCGTAACATCAATTGGCGACAATGCCTTTTATCACTGTAAATCTTTGATACACATCGAGCTCCCTGATTCTGTAACATCGATTGGTGCAGGCGCTTTTGAAGGATGTACATCTTTAGAAAGTATAACTATTCCCAGCGGTGTGGAAACAATTCATCAGAATACCTTCAAAGGCTGTACTTCTTTAAGGCATATAAAAATTCCTGACTCTGTAAAAATGATAGGCCAAGCAGCCTTTAGGGGATGTAGCTCTCTCGCAGGCCTCGTCATTCCTGATTCAGTACAAGTAATAGAATGGGGAGGCTTCTAGCTTGTGATTTCTTACATTTAGACGACCGTAAATGTCTTTTTTCTATAGTCCTGTTAGTTTTGATATAAACCTTCTGATAGCACTCTAAAAAGAAAACGGAGCCACTATGCCCCAAGAAAATATCATTCTTCAACCCGAGCAAGAAAAGGTGCTCAAGCTCCCAGAACGGGGTGCTATTCTTGTGAAGGGCGTGGCAGGAAGTGGTAAGACGACCATTGCCTTACATCGGGCAAAGTACCTTTTAGATAATTTTGCTCATCTTTTTGACCATAACCGCATAGCCATTTTTACCTATAATCGTTTATTGTCGAACTACCTCGAAAGTATACGGCACGGCATCACGCAGTATTATGGAAGCGATAGCGCAGCACAGACGTCAAACACTCCCCTCCATGCCTATATCACAAATTTTCATAAGTGGGCGTATCAGTATATGCTTAACTATGGTGACAAAAGGTGTAAGCGCACAATCCAAGGAAAAGAGCAAGAAAATATTTTTAAAGGTATTATGTCCGAGAATCCTACATGGGATATAAGTCATAAGCAACTCAGTTTTTTACAAGAAGAAATCAGCTGGATAAAGGGCAAGTGTATTACGTCACTTCAAGAGTACCAGGGCATTAGCAGAGCGGGGCGTGGTACGTCCGAAAGAATAAGTCAACGCCAGCGTGTGGAAATTTGGCAACTTTACGAAGCCTACACATACGCCTTGACCTTACGGAAAAGTATCGATTTTGACGATTATGCACAAGTGACCCACGACCTCATAAGCAGGGACGCGTACTTTGTGCCGCCATATACGCATATTGTCATAGATGAAGCGCAAGACTTGACAAAGGCACAGCTCTTGACCATTAAAAAGCTTATTAGTCCGGAGACGGAAAGCATCACCATTATAGCAGACTCAGCGCAGCGCATTTACAAGAGCGGCTTCACATGGGCAGAGGCAGGTTTTACTTTTAAGGGCAAGACGTGCGTTTTGAAAAGAAACTATCGCAGCACCATCAATATCTCTCGCGCTGCCCTCTCTTTACTTGATAATGACCCACAAAAAGCAGAATTTACCGCCATTGAAAGTGCGCGACGTGGGGAGCATGTGCCCACCTTTTACAAAGGTCGTTCTTTTGAGGAGCAGTGGGATTTTTTGAATGCTCGCTTGCCTCATCTGCTTGCACAAGAGTACAGTGTCGTGCTTTTACTCAAAAACCGTATGCTCCTCAAAGAATTTGCGCAGTTATTACGTTTGCACAAATATATGCCACAGATTCTATCAAAAGCGAGCAGACTCCCCGACAGCCGTAAGGGATTGTTTCTTTGTACAATGCAGACAGTCAAGGGACTTGAGTTTGATATTGTGTTTATTTTAAATTGCAATGACACACCTATTCCCTACATCGCCCAGCAGGGTGAGCAGGATCAAGAATATCTTTCAACAGAACGGCGCAAGCTGTTTACTGCCATGACGCGGGCGCGGGAGCAGCTCTATATTGTTTCGAGCGAGGCGAAGCACTCCGCTTTGCTTGATGAGATTGACAGCGAATACATAAACATTATAAGCCCGAATACATAGGACTCGGGTACACATAAAGACGAGGTAAATTATGAGCATTGCAGAACAAATTGAAAAGCTGAATCCGTATACAGCGCGAGTAGACAGGACGCACCCAACAGCCTTTATTTTTCTCATCGACCAGTCAGGTTCCATGGAAGAACAAGTCAGCATTGATGGCAAGCGCATTGCCAAGAAAGACGTGGTTGCAGACACCATGAACAGGCAATTGGACGAAATGCTCAATCGCTGCACAAAGCCCGAGGAAGTTCGACATTATTTTGATATTGCCATCATTGGCTATGGGGCGAGAAGCAGTGAGGCAAATTACATATCGTTCGGTGATTATGGTAAGGAAGGTTGGTTGACCCCCGAAGATTTAAAAACCTACGCACGCCATCAAAAAAAGACCATTGAGCAAAATATTCGTGGTGTTGTCAAAAGCAAGGAAGTGGACGTGCCGTATTGGCTTGAGCCTGCGTCCGTTAGTCGTACACCCATGCGCAGTGCCTTTCAGTTGGCAAAGAAGCTACTTGCGGACTGGTGCGAGAGTAAGGTTGGCAAGGATTGTTATCCGCCTGTGCTTATCAATATCACTGACGGCATACAAACGGATGCCGAGGATGACGAAATGATTGCCATTGCCAAGGACATCATGCAATTGGGCACCATTGACGGCAAAGTTCTTCTTTTTAATATACATCTCAATGCCAAGGATGAATTGTCCGTGGCCTTTCCCACGTCGGCGCAGGCAGTAGGCGACGACAGGCATTCACAAATGCTTTACGAAATGTCGAGCACCTTGCCGAACATTTACAAGAAAGATATTGAAAAAATGTTGAATACGACTGTGGAAGGGCAATGCAAGGCCATGGGCTATAATCAAGACGTGCATTTTGTGCAAATGCTCAATATCGGCACCATAACAAATATGTCAGACGACTATGAATAGAGACGTCTTTGCATTGACCACGCCCAAAATAGGCGACGCTGCACCCAATGAGGATTCTGTGATGGCGCGTGGCAATATCCTTGCCGTGAGTGACGGCGCAGGGGGCTGTGGCATTTTTGCGAAAGAGTGGTCGCAGTACTTGCTTGATCAGCTCCCAGAGCAGCCCTTTGGGGCTTTTTCGGATTTTTCTACATGGACTGACAGCATTTGGGAGGAATTTTATCAGGCGCGCATAGCCGATATGGGCAAGTACGACTTCTTCGTCGCAAATAAGTTTGACAATGAAGGAAGCTTCGCCACGCTTGCCGCAGTATGGCTTGAGGAAGAGCGTATGCACTGGTGTGTGTATGGCGACTCTGCGGTCTTTGTGCTTAACAGGGCTTCAAGTGAAATGCAGTTTATGAGTACGGATGACGTGGCTGCATACGAAAAAAATCCTCCGCTTATCAATTGGAAAGACCTTCCTAAGGAAAGCGCATATAGACATGGGACGTGTGATCTTGGTGACGATGACATCGTGTTGGTGGCATCTGACGCCTTGTCGTGTTATATAACCATGCTCTATTATAGCTATCATAACCAAGGTCGCTTGGACAGTATTGAGAGTGCGGGCAAACTCGCTAGCCTTGTCTCAAGCATACGCGAGCAAGAAGACCGTGCGGGATCGTTTGTTGACGCTCTCGAAGAGAGTATTTTGACTCCCGACGGTGGGAATGAGGAATTTCGTAAAAAATTGAGTGACCTTCATGCTAAAGGCTGCATATTGGATGATGATTTTTCGCTTGTGGGGGCTTTGAGCGTGAAGGGGTAAAATTGTGGAGGGGATTTCTATGACAATTATAAGAAGTGTACAAGAATATATAAAATGTGTTATAGATGACAAGATAGAGAGTGTATTATATCGGGGTGTGGCAAATTGTGAAGATAAAGTGCTCTCAGGTATTGGGAGGATTAAAGAGAGCCAGAGAGAGGATGATAGATTACAGCATGAAGTGAGTGCTGTAAGAGAGTTTTTGCACGCAGCTGCGCCTCTCCTTCCCCACAATATACAGACAGATTCTTTGAGCGTTCTTGCATTGGCACAACATCATGGATTGCCCACGCGATTGCTTGATTGGACAACGAACCCATTGGTGGCGCTGTATTTTGCGACAAATAAGTCAAAGGATGCAGATGCTGTTGTCTATGCGTTAGATCGCAAGGACAGGCTAGTTGTGGATGATACTGTTCGTTTAGAAAATGTACTTGGGCAAAGGCAGTATATTCGAGAAGACAGGTATTTATACCCTATTGAAGGCTGGTGCGATATTTGTGAGGCAGACAAAAAAGCAAGTCGATATACCTTTTTGAGCGCACCACATTTTACGCCACGCATCACGGCGCAACAGGGCTGTTTTACGCTTCACTTAGATCCATTTGAAGAAATTTCACGGAAAGACTATTGCAAGGTACTTTGTATTCCCAAGGAAAATAAAAAACGGCTGTATGCCGATTTAAGCAAGCTGGGAATCCATGAAGGGACATTGTTTCCTGATTTAGATGGTCTTTCTAAGTGGTTAAAAAGGGCGCGTTTTAATGGGACGTATGAATATCTATAGTGCAAGCAAAGTATGCTTGTGCTTTCAGCGTTTTGGAGAGCGCGGCTAGCTAGCGATGTCGTCAGTGTTACATCCCCATATGCGGAATTTCATTAGGCGCATCGGCTGTATCATTAAGTGCGGCATCTTGCCTTGCTGCCAATGCTTGAGGAGAGCTACTCCCCAAAAATCGGACAAGTGTGTTAGAGTGTCCTCAGACAAGGAG
>CAYJHT010000159.1:0-5561 GCA_964369615.1 uncultured Desulfovibrionaceae bacterium | reverse complement strand
CGCATTTTGTGGCGGCGCGTGTTGTTGTGCAGCTTGTGGCGGACGCGGGGCGTGTGTCTGCGGTCTTTGCGGTGCGGGGCTTGGTGGCGCCAGCCTTTGCCTATGGCATAGGGACTGTCCCTCCGCAACCGCTGCATCTTGCAAAAGAAAATCCACTCCCCCGACGTGCCACGCCGAAAGATGCGGCGCTAATATCACACTCTGAGCAACCATGAACACAACCTCCAAGCCACATCACTTTTTGCAAGCGTCGGCCACGATTCACAACGCCCATGTCTATCTGCCACTAGCATGGCATTCGTGGCGCTTCCAAAGCCGGAACCCTCTTGCACAATGCTGTTCCCTGCGATAATATCTGCGCCCTTACGCGAAAGCTTCTCCTTCACGGCACTTTCTAAGTCTTCGACACTTTCTGCGGCAAAACCGAGTATCTTTTGCTCTTTTCTTTGTGACGCAAGCGTTCGTAAAATATCCTTTGTCGGCGTAAAGCGCACCTCAAGAGCTGCATCGGCAGAGGAGACGGAATCCTTTTTAAATTTTGTCCCATATCCCCCTTCACCAAAGGGGATAGGGCTAAAATCCGCTACGGCGGCAGTGAATATGCCTGCATCCATAGTCGACCAGATATCTTGCGCCGCGTCATACATCTCAGCCGCAGAAGTCACATCATAACGACGCACGCCTGCGGGCATTTGCGCCACACTTGACGTTAAAGGGCCACACACGGCATGCACCTCAGCGCCGCGTAAGTATGCCGCTGTCGCGAGGGCTGTGCCCATGGCGCCTGTCGATGGGTTTGTCCAAAATCGCACAGCGTCCCAGCGCTCTTGCGTAGGACCAAGCGTAATGAGGACACGCATGCCGTGCATATCTTGCGGCGTTAATGCGCGTAGGGCGGCAAAAAATATGTCGGCAAGCGGCGCAAGTCTTCCTTGTCCTGTATCGCCGCAGGCCGTGCCTCCCACGGCTGGCACAATCACATGAACGCCGCGCGCTTGCAAGCGTGCCACATTTTCTTGTGTGGCGCCATGATGCCACATACGCGGATTCATAGCAGGCGCAACGACAAGAGGACCGTCAAAGGCCAAGGCTTGGCAGCTTAAGAGCGCCGAGGCATGCCCTCCCGCGCACTGGGCAAGTGTATTGGCGCTCGCTGGCGCGATAACCATAGCATCCGCCTGTTGGCCCGGCTCCAAGTGTCCGAAAATGTGTTCCTTTTCCCACATTCCGTCCCCAGTTCTGTCCCCAGTTCTGTCCCCAGTTCCGCCATATACAGGCGCCGCACCAAGCGCCTCAAAAGTCAAGGGCGCAATAAATCTTGCCCCCCCCTCACTCACCGTCACACCCACATGTATCTCATTATGCCGCCACCAACGCAATAAATCCGGCGCACGAAATGCCGCCACAGAACCACAAACTCCAAGATGGATGCGCTTGTTTTTATAAGGATTATCGTCCTTGAATATGCAGGGCGTCATATTTTTTCTCCTAAGAAGCATTGAAAAGATGACATTCTTCTCTTCCCCGTATATAGTCTTTTTGTGAGCGTTGCACAAGGCCTTATGCCTTGCCAAAATGATAGCCTGCTACGAAGGGATGAATGCTTATGATAATAGATGAAAAAGATTATATGCTAAGCTCTTATAGCTTTGAATTGCCTCTTGAACAGATCGCACAATATCCACCGGAAGAGCGCGGCCTCTCGCGCCTTTTAGTTATGCCGCGCAAGGGCACAGGGCAAAACATACACACGAATTTTTCCGAACTTGGCGCACACCTGCCCCCCGACTGCCTCTTAGTAGTAAATAATTCACGCGTCTTACAAGCGCGATTGCTCGGCACACGCCCCTCAGGCGGAAAGGTAGAATTTCTCCTGCTCAGTCCCCTACCCCTCGTCATCGCAAACGCACGCGCCTGCGAAACAAAAAATACACAAGACAAGCAAGAATGGTTCGAAGCAGAAGCACACGGCCTCGTGCGCGCAGGCGGCAGAATCGAAGACGGCGACTCCTTCGACTTCGGCGCAGGTATCAGCGTCAAAGTGCTCGAATCTGGCCCCTTCGGACAACGCCGCGTCCTGCTTGCATGGAAAGGCGACCTCGCAGAAGCCTTTGCCGCCACGGGACATATCCCACTGCCGCCCTATATCAAACGCGCAGACGATGACGAAGACCAAAGTCGCTACCAAACCATCTTCGCACGTCAAGAAAAAATAGGCTCCGTCGCCGCACCAACAGCAGGCCTGCACTTCACGCAAAACCTGCAAGATGACCTCGCAAAACGCGGCTGCACATGGGCAGAAGTGACACTCTATGTAGGATACGGCACCTTCAGTCCCGTACGCAACGAAGATATCCGCTCCCACCGCATGCACAGAGAATACATAGAAATACCGGAATCCACCGCAGACGCCATCGCAAAAGCAAAAGCAGACCGGCGCCCCGTCATCGCGATAGGCACAACATCCGTACGCGCACTCGAAGGCGTGGCAGATTTATGCGGTAAAGTACAACCATTTGCAGGATGGACGGACCTCTTCCTCTATCCCGGACGAAAATTTCGCGTCGTTGACGGCATCGTAACAAACTTTCACTTGCCAGAATCGTCGCTTCTTATGATGATTTCCGCCTATGTGGGGCGGGAACGTCTTTTACAAACATATGCGCAAGCCATGGAACAAAACTACAGATTTTTTTCCTATGGCGATGCCATGCTCATTTCTTAGAGGGTGATTTCATGTCACGAATTGTTTTTTTGGAGGAACGGTGCAAAGGCTGTCTTTTATGTACCACCGTCTGCCCCAAAAGCATTATCACCAAGGCCGAACGCTTCAACGCGCAAGGTTATCAAGTGGTAGAAGTTCAAGAAAGTCGCACTGACGACTGTACCGGATGCGCCTCATGCGGCCTTATCTGTCCCGACGTCGCCATCCGCGTTTTTAAAACGCGCAAGCAAAAGGAGACAAACGCATGAGCGCAACACAAAAAAGTCCCGACGCACGCGCCCTAATGAAAGGAAACGAAGCCATAGCCCTTGGCGCCATCGACGCAGGCTGTAAATGCTATTTCGGCTATCCCATCACACCGCAAAATGAAATTCCCGAAAGCCTCTCCGCTCTCCTGCCAGAAGCCGGCGGCAGTTTCGTACAAGCAGAAAGCGAAATAGGTTCCATCAACATGGTGCTCGGCGCAGGCGCCTGTGGTATCCCTGCCATGACATCCTCCTCAAGCTGCGGCATCTCACTCATGCAAGAAGCACTCTCCTACATGGTGGGAAGCCACGTGCCCGGCGTTATCGTCAATATGAGCCGCGGCGGCCCAGGACTCGGTGACATAGGTCCTTCACAAGGGGACTACTTCCAAGCCGTCAAAGGCGGTGGACACGGCGACCACCGCTCACTCGTCCTTGCACCCGCCACCGCGCAAGAATGCTACGATATGATGTTCGATGCCTTCGCACTCGCCTTCAAATATCGCAATCCCGTCATGGTACTCGGTGACGCCATCGTCGGACAAATAAAAGAACCCGTCCTACGCCAAATACCAGCACACTGGAAAGGCGTCGCACACTACGCAGAACAAGGCGGAAACATCATCGACGATTGGCGCGTCGAAGGCTGTGGCAGCAGAACAGAAAAAACGCCCCGACTCCTCAAATCCGTCTACCTCGCAGAAGGCGCACTCGCCGCAAGAAACGAACTGCTCGTCAAAAAATACGACGCCATGCGCGCAGAAATACGCAGTAAACTCCTCCACTGCGATGACGCAGAACTTGTCCTCGTCGCCTACGGCTCCATAGGACGCATCGCAGAAAGCGTCGTGCGCTCACTACGCGCAGACGGTCACAAAATCGGACTCGTGCGCCCCTTGACCCTCTTCCCCTTCGATGACGCCACACTCCAAAATCTCCCCTGTAAGCGATTCCTTGTGCTTGAGCAAAACCTCGGACAAATGATAGAAGACGTGCGCCTTGCCCTCATAAACAAAGACTGCACCGTCATGTGGAAGGGCATTATGCCCGGCCTCTTCATAAGTGCAGACGACCTGCTCGACAGCATAAAGACAGCTCTCACAAAGGACATATAATATGAGCGACGCATCATTGACCCCGCGCGAAGGGGAAACACTCGTTTTCACCGCAAACCCCGTACAAGCAAACAAAGCCACACACTATTGCCCCGGCTGCCACCACGGCATCGCACACAGACTCATAACTGAAGTCCTGCATGAAATGGACGTGGCACCGCAAACAATACTCGTCCCCTCCGTCGGCTGCTCAGCCTTCATCTACGATTACATGCAACTTGATTGCATCGAAGCACCACACGGACGCGCCTCCGCTGTCGCCACAGGCGTCAAAAGAGCACGCCCCGACCGCTTCGTCTTCGCCTACCAAGGCGACGGCGACATGGGCTCCATCGGCATCGCAGAAGCCATACACGCCGCCAATCGCGGCGAACGCATCACCGTCTTCTTCGTCAACAATACCGTCTATGGCATGACCGGCGGACAAATGGCACCCACAACGCTCATCGGCCAAAAAACCACCACCTCCCCAAAGGGACGCAACATGAGCACAGAAGGCGGCCCCATACGCATGACAGAAATCATGGCGCAACTCGACGGCGTCGTCTACGCCTCACGCTGCGCACTCAATAGCGTCAAAAACATCCTCGCCGCAAAAAAAGCCATACGCACAGCATTCGACGTGCAAAAAGAAAATCTCGGCTACAGCTTCGTAGAACTCCTCTGCGGCTGTCCCACCAACTGGCACATGGACCCCATAAGCGCCAACGCACACATAGGCTCTGCCATGATTCCCCAATTCCCCTTGGGCGTCTATAAGGATATAAGAGAGGAAGCCCGTGAAAGACAATAATAATACACCAAAATATCACGACGTCATCATCGCAGGCTTCGGCGGACAAGGCGTCATGCTCATCGGCAACTTACTCGCACAAGCAGGCATGGAATGCGGCCTCAACGTGACATTCATACCCGTCTACGGCGCAGAAATGCGCGGCGGCACAGCCAACTGCACCGTCGTACTCAGCGAAGAGCCCATAGGCTCCCCACTCGTGCGCCACCCACAATCCATCATCGTACTCAACGTCCCCTCACTCCACAAATTCCAACCACGACTCAAAGACAATGGCATACAAATAGTCAATAGCTCACTCATCGACGTCACAAAAAACGACACCCTCAACCCCAATAAAAAAAGCTACTGTATACCCGTCAACGACATGGCACACGAACTCGGCTCCGTAAAAATGGCCAACATGGTCGCCCTCGGCGCATGGCTAAAAGCCACACAAGCCCTCCCCCTCGAAGCCGTACAAGACGCGCTCAATCGCACCGTCTCCGCACACTACGCAAAGCTCATCCCAAAAAATGCAAAAGCACTCGCCGCCGGATACAACGCCGCTGCTGCTGGTGTTGAATAGTTTGATTTTTAAAAAGCTTGTGGGGGGAAACTTTTTTTGGGAAAAAAAAGTTCCCCCCCAAAGCTCTGCTCTCTGTATCCCTAAGGCTCGTTCCTCGCCTAAGGGCTATGCCTTC
>CAYJHT010000158.1:0-5570 GCA_964369615.1 uncultured Desulfovibrionaceae bacterium | reverse complement strand
CGGGCAGCTTGCCATGACAGACGGCAATTACGCCATCGCGCAAAATGTGGCCAATGCCATACGCCTTTTCACAAAGGACGCCTACTTCAATCAACAAGACGGCATCCCGCACTTTTTGAACGAGCTTGGCTCTACGCCCAACCGCGCGCTCATCACAGGCCGCATGCAACAGCAAGCCATGACGGTTTACGGCGTCACAAAGGCGCGTGCTGTCATCACAAAGATTGAGCATCGTATTTTAGAGGGCATTGTGTACATCGACACCATATACGGAGATGTCATAGAAATAGCATTTAGCAACACATAGGCGGCGCATATGATTACTTTTGACACAAAGACCGGGCTTGTAGCCGGAAGTACGCAAGACATACGCGCGGACGTTGAAGCGCAGTTTCTCAGCATTTTTGGTGCGGAACTTGTCACAGAGGCCAGCACACCAGCAGGACAACTCATCGACACGCTGACAGCCATGCTTGCCACAAAGGAAGCGGAAATCGTGCGCCTCTCAAATATGCTCAATCCATACGTGGCGGAGGGAGTCTGGCAAGACGCCATAGGCTACATCTACTTTTTGCAGCGCAAACTTGCACAACCCACCGTAGTCACCGTGCAATGCATGGGCTTGCAAGGCGTCACCATTCCGCAAGGTTCCGTCGTCAAAACGGGCAACAACATATTTTTGACGTCGCTGGAAGAGGCCACGTTTCCCACATCCGGCATCATGGAAGTGCAATTTTCCACACAAGAAGCAGGCCCCGTGCCCATACCTGCGGGGAGTGTGGAAACCATCGTTACCGTCATTCCCGGCTGGGATACGGTCACGAACGAAAACGACGGCGTCCTTGGTCGTGACGAAGAGACACGCGCAGAATTTGAGCGGCGCCGCTTTGACAGCGTGGCAAAGAACTCCCACGGCACCGTTTCCGCGCTCTACGGCGCCATTTCAGACATTAACAACGTCATCGCGTGCGTCGTGTTGGAAAACAGGACGAGCGTGCCCATAGAGCAATCAGGCGTCACTATCCCCGGCCACAGCGTCTATATTTCGGTGTTCGGCGGGAGCGATGCGGAAATTGCCTACACCATTTACAACAAGCTGGGCGCCGGATGCGGCACCGCTGGCACAAGCGAGGTCGTCTATGTGGACGCGGAATTTTTTAACACCATTTACACATACAACATCACACGCCCTGACGAAATCGCCTTTTATTTTCGCATTTCCATACGGCTTTCTGACGGAACGCCTGCGGACATCGTGTCCCGCGTCAAGGCCGCAGTGCTTGCAAATTTTCTGGGCGATGACGCTGTTGGCTCTTTGCGCGTCACCATGGCGCAGACGGTGTACGCGAGCCGATTTTATCAAAGCATCATCGGCGCAGGCGTAGCGGAGCTTGTGG
Source organism: uncultured Desulfovibrionaceae bacterium (assembly GCA_964369615.1). Lineage (GTDB taxonomy): Bacteria > Desulfobacterota > Desulfovibrionia > Desulfovibrionales > Desulfovibrionaceae > CAYJAD01. The sequence goes on along the minus strand of CAYJHT010000158.1, from coordinate 4,173 downwards.
AGGTCGTTATAAGCACGGACGGCGTCACCTTTTCGGACTTTCTGTATATTGATGCAGACCGCTTTCCGGTGTTGAGCGAAGACAATATAGAAATCATTGACGTGGAGGGTTCATGAGCCTTTACACGCAATATTTCGGCTTTGCCGGTTCGGGGCTTTATCTATTTGACCAGATGCCCTTTGTGCATGAGCAGTACTACATCACGCCTGTGGTGCGTGATCCATTTGTATATGTTGACAAGGTGCTGGATTTTCAATTTGAGGAAATCCCCGTCACGCTGCAAAGCCAGTACAGCGCAAGTCCCAACATAAAAGCGCTGACGGCCTCCTTTGAAGAGCTTGTTCCGCGTGCGGAAATTGAGCTGTACTATGAGAAAATCTTTAATATTTACACGGCGCAAGGCATAGGACTTGACATTTGGGGGCGCATTCTTGGCATAGGACGCCTTATCCAAGCGCAAAAGGACTCTTTTTTTGGCTTTAACGGGTCGGACTTATTCGGCTTTGACCAGATGCCCTTTGTGCATGAAGACTTGACGGAATTTTACGAAATGCCGGACTATGCCTATAGAAAATATCTTCTTATCACAAAGGCATTCAGCAATATTTCGGACAGCACGGCGCCTGTGCTCAACTACGTTTTGGGGCAAATTTTTGAGGGGCAAAAGGCCTATGTCATCAACACGGGCGTCATGCAAATTCGCTTTGTATTTGACTTCTTTCCAGATGGTTTAGATTTAAATATTTTCAAACTTGGTCTTTTGAATCGCGGCGCGGGTGTGGGTTATGATTTTTACGCTATACCATCGGCGCAGACATTCGGCTTTGCCGGTTCCGGCTTGCAAGGCTTTAACAACGGCGTTTTTGACGTCTACGGCATAGAAAATTCTTAAAAGCAGAGGTATATATGGCTTTACCTGATTATCCAAAGGTTATGCCGTCGCCCATGGCGGAAGGCGGCACGCGCACAAGCATACCGGACACGTCCGAAACTGGCTTCTCCTACGCCGATGGCTTTCCTGTCATCACACAGATACCGCCGGGAAGTGGCGGTCAAGCGCCCACGCGTGCGGACTTTAACGGCGCTTTCTTTGAAGTATCCGAACACATTTACTTTTCGCAAGCCGGCGGCTGGTATGAGTGGAAAGCAAACATTGACTATAATGTCAACGCCGTTTTGCTTGCAAGTGACGGCAATTTCTACAAGTCTTTGAAAGTGAGTGGCCCGGGTGTGGGCGGCGCCAAAAACCCTGCGGACGGTGCCAACCCCGAATTTTGGGAGCCATTTGCCAAGGGCGCAGAGCTGACGGATCGCGTGGATTTAGAGTCGAGTGTTATTGGCGCAAGTGCTACAGCTGTCAAGATAGCCTACGACAAAGCTGCAAAACCTGCGACGCTGGCAGAGGCCGGCATTGTCCAGCTAAGCACGTCCATCAGCAGCGACAGCGAGACCCTTGCCGCAACGCCCTCATCGGTCAAGGCCGCTCTTGAGGAGGCAAAGCGACTTGCGACGCTTGCCACGGCGGGTATTGTGCAGTTGTCGAACGCCGTGAATAGCACAAGTCAGACGACAGCGGCTACAAGTTATGCAGTGAAACAGGCTTATGATAGAGCGGGGCAAGGCGTTGAGCTGACAGATCGCGTGGACTTGGTGTCAAGCGTCATTGCAGCGAGTGCCACAGCTGTCAAGACTGCCTATGACAAGGCAGGGACGCTTGCGACAGTTGCCGCGCCGGGAATTGTGCAGCTTTCAACGTCTGTTACGAGCAATAGCACGACACATGCCGCAACATCCAGTGCTGTAAGCACGACATATGCCCTCGCAGTAAATGCATTGCCGAAGACGGGCAAGGCGGTGGATAGCGAAGCTGTGGATGGGGTGAGTTCGGAGCGGATTCCGTTTGGGGAAAGTCAAACAGCTACGACAAGGACGTTTGACTGGTTTAGTATTCAAAAATCAGGATTTTACGATGGGGATAGTGCCTTGAATGCGCCCTATTCTGGGTGGTTTTGGGGGTTAAAATCATCACATAGAGATCATGGCACATGGGGTTTAGTGCTTGTTGCGGGCATATCTTCGAATAATTTTTACATTAGTAGCGTCAATGAGGTTGGAGCTGGGGCATGGAACCGCATTCTCACAGATCAAAACGGCCCATTCTCCGCCGGAACACGTATGCTTTTTCAGCAAAGCGCCGCGCCTCCGGGATGGGTAAAAGAAACAAATGCCGCATATAATAACGTGGCACTCCGCATTGTGACGGGCGACGTAAGCAGCGGCGGAAACCTTGATTTTAGTTCTGTGTTTACCAATAAAGCCTACACTGTCACGGGCACTGTGGGCGCGACCACGTTGAGCGTGGGGCAGTTAGCGGCGCATAATCATACGGCGGCATTAACAAATAGTGAAACAGGTACATCGCAACTGCCAACATGTGGGACTGTTAGCCAAGGAAATATGACGACAAATTCAGCAGGCTCCTCACAATCCCACTCTCACTCATTCTACTCAGGCGCCGCGTCTGTCAATTTATCAGTCAAATATCGCGATTTTATTATTGCTGCAAAGGGATAGGGGGGAGCATGGATTGTCCATTACGAAAAAATAAAGAATGCCCACAGCATGGAAGAGATGCAGCGGGTTGTGCGCTGTGGTGCGAGATACAGATCAATAAGGATGTGGACGGGATGGTGCGGGGCTGTGCCTTGGCTGTCACGCCGCGCTTGATTTTGGAGGTCGCGGGATTGACTGCGTGTGTTGCAAAAGAGGCAAGCCAGACGTCTGCGGAAGTATCTGCTTTGCGCGTTGAAAACATTAAAGAACATACGGCAAACAGGGTTCAGTTTGTGGCGCTGGCTCAAGGGCATGTGGAATGTGTCGCGGTTAATCACAACTCAAACAATTTTGCGAATGCAGCAAAGAAGGAAATTACCAATGAATCATAGTGATATAGTGAAAGAGAGCGTGACTGTCGTGCCTGTGGATGATCTTATTATTGTTGATGGTGAGGCATTGCAATTTGCGTTTACGCCCCTTGATGAGCGCACCCACGCAATCGAATGGATAGGGACGCCGGAAGACGGCAAAGGCGTTTTGCAGTGGGTGGAAGATGGGAAAATGTATAATGAAAATTTTGCAGGCATCGAACACTTTGAGACGGAAGTGGCGCCCTATGTTGACTTCTGGACGGCTGAAAAAGCACGTCTTGAGGAAGAAGCAAGTAAGCCGCTGTCCCCAGAAGAACAACAGGCGGCCTTGCAAGCAGAACTGACAGGCGCCGTGCAATCATACCTTGATAACTTTGCAAAGACGCGCCTTTACGATGATATTCATTCTGCGTGTGGCTATTATAACGACCCCGACCCCGTTTTTGCGGAAGAGGCGGCCTATTGCGTAAGGATGCGGAGCGAGGTGTGGAAGGCGGGCTATGCGATCATGAATGATGTGTTGCAGGGCAAGCGAGGCATTCCGACAGTTGAAGAGCTTTTGGCTGAATTGCCAAAGCTTGAGTGGCCAACGGAAAGACCTGCAGGGATGTAAGGGGGGATTATGTGGCATTTACGACAGATTTTTATTGCATGTAGCCAACTTTTGAACACATTGCTGGGCGGCTGGGCGGATGAGTCGCTGTGTAGCCGATCTTATAGATGGCGTCGTGATGGCGTGAGGACATGGCCATGCAAGGTGATTGATGCGGTGGCTTTCTGGGATAAGGAGGCGCGAGCTGTTAATCTTGAGCGCCTTGACGTGCATGATAAGCGGTGGGTGAGGCACTGCGAGCTTTCATATGAGAGTGAGCGATGCGGACGACATTTACCGCCGGAGATGCGCTGAATATTTTTATGCAAAAAATATTCCTTAAAAAAATCATTCTCAAATATTGTGACAGCGCTTCTCATTTGTAGTGACTTCTCACAAACAGATAAGGTCAGAGCGGAGGAAAGCGACCCCGTGGACTGCCCACGGCCGCTGAGTGTAAAGGTGTATTGAGCACCTGCGTGCGATAGTGCAACAAGTGCGCAGAAAATGCAAGGAATGTTCTGAGAGGTTTATTAGGGGTTGTTTCTCAATAAATTCTTTTGCCTTTTGCCACAGTTCTCAAAAGCGTCTCCTTAAACAAAAAAAGCCCCTCGCGCATAAGCAGCAAGGGGCTTTACAAAAAATCTTGGCAAC
>CAYJHT010000157.1:0-5583 GCA_964369615.1 uncultured Desulfovibrionaceae bacterium | reverse complement strand
ATTTTTTACAAAAACTCTGTTTTGACCCTTCAGAAGAGTGACAAAATGCAAAAGACTTTATTTAGAAACAGCCCCTAGGTAGTTGGCGCTTTTTAATGGAAGTTTTAAAAAAGCGGCCTTTCATTTAAGATTGTTTTTGGCAATGACAAAGCACCAGCAATTTACTTTGTCTAAAAGTTTATTTTGTTTTTTTGAAAAATATTGATATAATACAAAAAATCGCTGTTTGACGGCAGTGCCTAACAGAAGTATACTTGATTCTCAAGGGATAATGAAAAATCCAAAGAGAATGCACAAAAACTTAAAAAAAAGAAGTGTGTTTTTTTCATTAAAAAGCGCCAACTACCTAGTTAAACAGATGGTTTTTTTGAAAGGGGGTTTGGGGGAAAACTTTTTTTTCCCAAAAAAAGTTTTCCCCCAAAAAATCTTTTTTAGTTAGCCTGGTTTTTGAGTCGTTTTGTGACGCTTTCGCCACCAATGCCCCAGTTGTCTGTAGAAACTTCTTCAATAAGTACAATTGTTGTATCGGGATTTTTTCCAAGAATCCGCACGAGCATATCTGTGCTTTCCTTTATGAGTTGATCCTTTTGCTCTTGCGAAGGTGCTTGGTCGCCACCGGTGACTTTGATATGAACCATGGGCATATGATTTTCTCCTGTTTATTGTAGACGTGTTTGTACAGAGGGCATAAGTTTCACGGCCTCTGTGTGTTCGTCGATGAGTAGGGGGAGGACATCTGGCGTAATGGGGACGGTTGCTGTGCCCATTGCGATGACTTCATTTGTGGGCGTGTGGATGAGGCGGATACTAAAGCGTACTTGTTCGGGGCTGACCACATAGGTGCCTGTGAGGACGGCTTGACTTGCTACTTTGCGATTTGCTAGCAAGGATGCGTCGCGTGTCAAAAGCATTTCGCCTTGTTTTTGTTGGAAGAAAATATCCTTTCCCTTGCGTATTTCTTGCATGCGATATCCGGCTTGTACCATCCAGCGGGTGACTTCTTCCATCATTTGACGTGCAAGTGGGCAAGAAACTTTGAGATTATTGATATTCACGGGCACAGTTGCCATGACGGTGACAGAGCTGCGGAGTTTTCGTGCAAGAGAGTGGAACTCTTGTTCTTTTTTAGAGGGAAATGCGGTTGCTACTCGTGGTGGTATGTAGACTACACCGCCGCGGTCGAGGACTTGGGCATCGATTTGTGCGGCAATGCTGTCGGCAGCGGAGGGAGTGTAGCCTGTTTCTACGCTTTTACTGCCGCAGCCGCAAAGGCACAGTGCCATAAAAAAAAGAAGAAAGACATGTTTTGACATGAAGCCCCCAGACTTTAGCGTAATGTTCTAATGAGAAGTTCAACCACTTGCAATTCCTTCTTTAAGGTATCGCGCAGTGCTGCCGTATTGCTGTGTGCAAGTGCCATGAGGTAGTGCTGACGCGAGAGCTCATAGCGGCGCTCAGCCTTGTACTTATTTGCAATATTCCAATGTGCGCGCGCTACATCGGGCACAGAGCGGCTGTTGATATGCACAGGCTCATAGATTGCACTGCTTTGGTGTCCGCGATTATAGGTATTGTCGTATGTGTTGTCATAGGACGTAAGGCTTTGTGCCGATGCTGTGCTTGCAACAAAGGCGGCGCACACAAGAAAGCACACTATATATGCTTTGTAAAGATGATGCAACATATGAGACTCCATTTGTGCTACACGCATTGTTTAGCGCTGATAATAATAAGGTTCTGCACCCCACAAGCCGGGGCCTCGTGTTTTTGTCGTATCTGCCTTTCCTTCCCACGGCGCTTGTTTTATTTCGATGATGCCAGTGGAGAGTCCAAGGTTTGGCCCTGTGGGAAGCGGCGGGCTTGGTGGATTGATTGGCTGAGAGAGGCGTGCGATAAGGGGCGTATTGACAAGGACAAGTTGTCCTGTGCGTAAGACTAGGCCATCGTGGGCACGAACAAGACGTGCATTGACAAAGACGGCGTCTTTATCGCGATAGTATGTGCCTACAACGAGGGCTGCCCATTTGCCTTCAGTACTTACAAGTCCTTGACGTAAGAGGGCAAAATCACCTTGCTTGAGGACGACATCGATATTGCCTGTTAAGCGGTATTCACGCACGGGAAAACCGCGCTGGTTAAATTCATAAATAAGGGATTCGCTGATGAGGTTTCCAAAGGAACTTGTCTGCGCCTTATTGTCTAAATTGACGAAGGATGTGGGCATGGCTACGAGTCCATACAAGCGACTGTTGTCGGTGGTGGCCAACATTTGGTCGGCAAGTTCCCGGATTTTAAGTTTCAGCTCCTGCGCGTCAATGTAGGCAGGGTCGTGTGCTGTGCCAACAGTGGGCTGTTTATTACAGCCTGCTGCCAAAAGCGCTTGGAATAAAAGAGCAATCAAAAGCACTCTCAAAACTATCTGCATAATAATCTCCCCTTGGGGAAGGCGGACGGGGTGCCTTCCTTAAAGTCCTTACGTGTCTCATCGACCATTTCATACAAAACTTCATAGCGCGATTGCAGAAGAATAAAAAGAGGAAAAATTTTCCCTATAAAATTCCTTCCTTAAAAGAAAGGAATACTCTATGGAATGTATTTTTAACTTTTTTTATGCCGACAAGCTTCTGCCACATGGTATCAGTTCGTCATATTCACCTCTTGTACTCGACTTGCTTTTTTTGCAGGTTACAGGTATGTATCTGCGCAACGTTTTAAGGAAGGACGTATACCTTATGCAAAAAGCTAGACAGCACACACGCACTTTGCACTTGCGTTCCCCGCAGGGAACATTGCCGATTGGGGGGACAGCTCCCATAGTCGTGCAAAGTATGCTCAATACAGACACGCGAAATTTTGAGAAAAGTCTTGAGCAAATACAGGCACTTGAGGTCGTCGGTTGTGAAGTTGTGCGTCTTGCTGTCCTTGATATGGAGGCTGTGCGTATTCTTAAACAACTCTGTATGCATGCCCGTGTGCCACTCATAGCTGACATACATTTTGACCACAAGCTTGCTATTGCTTCCCTTGAAGCCGGAGTCACAGCGCTGCGTATAAATCCCGGCAATATCGGCGCCGCAAAAAATGTGGACGCTGTTGTGGATTGTGCCAAGGCGCACCGCGCCATCATCCGTATAGGTGTCAATGGCGGTTCGCTAGAAAAAAAATTCCGCACACAACATCTGCGCAAGGAATCTGCAATGAATGTGCCTCAAGCAGATGCAAGTGCCCCGTCGCTTGCCGAGGCGCTGGTTGAAAGCGCGCTTTCACACGTGCAATTGCTTGAAAAAAGAGGCTTTTATGAGACGAAAATTTCTTTGAAATGCTCGTCCGTCTTGGATACCATCGCAGCATATCGTCTCTTAGCACAAAGCTGTGAATATCCATTACATATAGGTATAACTGAAGCAGGTGGCCTTGTGCGCGGCTCAGTAAAGTCAGCTGTGGGATTGGGCATCCTTCTTTGGGAAGGGCTTGGCGATACCTTACGCGTTTCCTTAACGGCAGACCCTGTGCAAGAAGTCGTGGCAGCGTATGAAATTTTACGTTCCTTAGGCTTACGCAATCACGGGCCGGAAATTATTTCATGCCCCACCTGTGGGCGTACAGAGATTGACCTTATCCCCCTTGCGCAAGAAGTGGAAAAGCGCCTTGCGACAGAAACAATCCCTTTGAAGGTTGCTGTTATGGGATGCGCCGTCAACGGCCCGGGGGAAGCACGCGAGGCAGATATTGGCCTTGCGGGTGGACGAGATAAAGGTATTATTTTTTGTAAAGGCGAAATTATACGCTCAGTGCATGGGCAAGAAGCTCTTTTGGCAGCTTTTATGGAAGAGCTTGATAAACTTCTTACATCCAAAAAGGAGCAGGTAACATAATGCGTTGGAGTGCCTTTTATATTCCCACACTTAAGGAAGCACCGGCGGACGCCGAGGTTATAAGCCATCAACTTCTTATTCGTTCCGGCATGGTGCGTAAAGTCACTGCAGGCATCTATTGTTATCTCCCCCTTGGATTGCGCGTGCTTGAAAAAGCTAAGGATATTGTACGCGAAGGTATGAATAATGCCGGCGCGCAAGAACTGCTTTTACCCGCAGCCATCCCTGCCGACCTGTGGCAGGAAACAGGACGCTGGGAACAATACGGCAAGGAACTCATGCGCTTTAAAGACAGGCATGATCGTGATTACTGCCTAGGACCCACCCATGAAGAAGTTATCACCGACCTTATACGCGGTGAAGTGCGCTCCTATAGGCAATTGCCTATGAATCTCTATCAAATTCAAACAAAGTTCCGCGACGAAATGCGCCCCCGTTTTGGACTTATGCGCGGACGTGAATTTGTTATGAAGGATGCCTATTCCTTTGACGCGTCCGATGAAGGCGCAGAGATCAGCTATGCCAGTATGTACAATGCATACAAGGACATTTTTTCGCGTATGGGACTAAAATTCCGCGCCGTCGAAGCAGATTCCGGCGCTATTGGTGGCAATTTCTCCCACGAATTTATGGTGCTTGCAGATACAGGCGAAGATACTATTGCCGCATGCACAACATGCGATTATGCCGCAAATGTCGAACGCGCCGCCGTCCTTTGGAGTGGACAAGCATGCACAGATACGTGCGCAGCTTTTAAAGAAGTCCATACACCTAAGACACACACTGTGGAAGAAGTATGCGCTCTTATGGACATAGCGCCACGCTCCCTTATAAAAACTCTCCTCTTTGACGTTGACGGTCAGCCCATAGCAGTGCTTGTACGCGGCGACAGAATGGTCAATGACATAAAACTCAAAAACTTGCTGGACGCTACAAGTATAGAACTTGCCACAGAAGAGCAAGTAAAAGCGTGGACAGGGGCCGCCGTAGGTTTTGCAGGACCTGTCGCATTAGGCGCATCATCTGACACAGAGATTCGTATTTACGCTGACGCCGAATTGCAAGGTGCAAGCAATTGGGTTTGCGGCGCAAATAAAACAGACACACATTTGCAAAGCGTCGATCTCACCCGCGATGCAAATATCACCGCCTTTGCCGACCTGCGTCTCATAAGCGCAGAAGACTCCTGCCCAAAATGTGGTGCCGCCATAACTCTCCCTCAAGGTATAGAAGTCGGGCACGTTTTCAAACTTGGCACTAAGTACAGTAAATCCATGAAGGCCACCTTCCTTGATAAAAATGGCAAGGAGCAGCTCATGATCATGGGCTGCTATGGCATAGGAGTCTCACGCGTTGTTGCCGCATGTATCGAGCAAAATCATGACGCCTCCGGCATCGTATTTCCGCCGCCTCTTGCCCCCTTCGACCTGCTCCTCGTCAACCTCGACCCCAAGAATGACGAGGTATGCGAGCAAATCACACAACTAGAAACAAGTCTAAAAGCAAAAAATATCGACCTGCTCATTGATGACCGCGAAGAAAGACCCGGCGTGAAATTCAAGGACGCAGACCTTATCGGCGTCCCCGCACAAATATTCCTCGGCAGCAAAAGTCTTGCCCGTGGGGTAGTCGAAGCAAAGGATCGCCGCAGTGGTGAAAAAGCTGAACTCCCCTTGGAAGGATTCGAAGCGCATTTTCACGCGTGGTA
>CAYJHT010000156.1:0-5594 GCA_964369615.1 uncultured Desulfovibrionaceae bacterium | reverse complement strand
TGGTTTTTTTGAAGGGGGGACCTGCCCAAAGGGTGCCGAAGGCATAGCCCTTAGGCGAGGAACGAGCCTTAGGGATACAGAGAGCAGAGCTGTGGGGGGGGAACTTTTTTTTCCCAAAAAAAGTTTCCCCCCCCACAAGTTTTTCAAAAGTACAAAAATCTCTTTTTGTTTTTACTGTCGCGCATTGGCACCTTGCATGAAGTTTTGCAAATCGCGAGAGACTTCAAAGGTGCTGAGCTCTGTGGCAGCGGCGGCGGCAAAGGGTGAGTCTGGATAGCCGGTGGTAATCAGCTCAAGGAGCATCTTTGCCCTGTCGTCATTGCCAAGCTTGCGATAGAGGCGCGCTTCGCGGAAGCGTAAGCCGGGATATTCGGGCGAACCTTCAGGGACATATTGATTATAACGCTCGACCCATTCGAGTGCCTCGGGGATACGGTTTGCCACTTCTGTGATATCCATGAGGGAACCCATGGCCTCTTTGATGCGTTCGTTGTCTGCACGGTCAGAGCGTTCCTCATGAAGCTGTTCAAAAAGCTCTAGTGTTTTTACATTGTAGGTATAGGCTTCTGTAATATCCTTACGTTCCTCGGCATTTTTGGCGAGGAAGTAGTTTGCATAGGCTTTTTGATAGAGCGGGATATGCGCATTGTCCACGAGAGGCTTCCACAATTTCAAAGCCTTATCTTTGAGGCCGAGATTTTGCGATGAGAGAGCCAAAGCGTAATCGAGTTGACCGCGCATGGCTTCAGTCATTTCCCAATTCTTTACCATTTCCCCGAGGTCAAGCATGCCATTCCAATTGCCACTCTCAAGGTATTTGTTGAAATAGAGTGCAAAGGTGGGGTCACTGTAGCGTGGATGCTTTGGTGTTTGCAAAAAGTCTGCGAGCATTTCCATAGCTTTTTCATCTTCACCGCGTTCTAAGTAGCCGCGTCCCAGGGCATTGCGTAAATCGGGGTCGATGGTGCCGTAGCGCTCACGAATGATGGGGAAGCCATCCCATAGTATGAGGATGCGCCCATAGTTTTCTTCGGCTAGGGCATTTTTCATATCTGCCATGAATCCGCGCATGATAACATCTCTGGCAAGTTCCACGTCGTCATTTTCGGGATGCAAGTCGATGAAGTCTGCGGCGGAGCCCATCGCGTCAGTGTATTGTTTGTCCCAGAGTTGCCACAGTGTATACTTTAATTCTGATGTGACGGAGCGTTCATCCTCTGGCCAATTCTTTTGTAAGTCTTTATAGACGACTTGCGGCAAGGGGGTACCGGGGTTTGCAAAGACAGTAAACATTTCTTCGAGGGTCAAGGGGCTATCGTGGATACCTAGTTCTGATTGACGCAAGAGAGCTATAGCCGCGCCGCGCGTGTCCGGGAAGGCTTCTTGAATTGTTTTAAATACTTCAAGTGCTTCGCGCATCATATCCAGTTCTAAATATATGTCACCGATTGTAGCGAGGACTAAATCATTTCGTTTATGATCTGGATCAAGGTTGTAGAGCAACCAGTATTGGTCGAGGGCGCCTTTTTTGTTGCCAAGTTTGTAGTCAATTTCAGCAAGATACAGAAGGTATTCAGGGTCTTCGATATAGTGTCGCGCCCAACGCTTGCTTGCAAAGTCTGCAAAGACGGAAGCTTCCTTATATTCTTTGTTCTTCGCCAGTGCTTTGACATAGCCTACTGTGGCTTTTTCTAAGGAAGAAGCGTCGGGATATTCTTGGACAATTGACTTGAAATTTTCAGCCGCATCAGCGTATAAACCGCTCTCAAACTGTGATTCTCCGAGCAGATAGAAAGCAGTTGGCACGTTCATATCGTAGGGGAAGCGTCGTTTTAAAGCCTTGAAATAGGCATCAGCTTCGGGGAAGTTTTTCACGCCCAAGTTGGCAAGACCTAAGCGATAGAGAGCGTCGGGTACGCGTGCCGAACGTAGGTTTGCGTTCATGGCTTCGGTGGTTGTTGTGACTATGGGGTCAAAACCTTCAAGGGGTTTATCTTTATAGACCATAGCTGTAGCGTCGCTGATATAGTAGAGGACTTGCTCGCGCATGCTTTGGGCAATTGTGGGAATTGCCTTGAGCTCTTCAAGAATAGGCAGTGCTTCACGGTATTTTTGGGTATCCATGAGCTTTTCGGCCTCAGCAAAAAGCTGATCGGGATCTGCCGGTTTTGGAATGAGATTACCTTCTTCGTCATGATAAACGACAGGGCGTTCATTTGCCTCTTCGCCTTCTTGTCCGGGAACAGGTGCTACGGCTTGACGAACGCCGTCACTATTGCCTTCTGTCCCAATGTCTTCTTGTAGGGCTTGGGCGGGGGTGACGCTTGGCTGACCAAGTGACGGAGGCGTTGTGGGGGCTGCGGGAGTTACAGGATCTTGTGTTGTCGCAGAGGGCACGATCGTTGGCATAATAGATGGATCAGGTGCAGCTGTCGGCGACGTGGTCGGTGCGATTTCCGGCATAATGGAAGGGTCTGGTGTTGTTGCAGATGGCGCGATAGTTGGCATAATAGAAGGGTCTGGTGTTGTTGCAGACGGCGCAATAGTTGGCATAATAGATGGGTCAATGCCAGCAGGAGCAGCATTTTGCTCAATTGCGTTTGCATCATCGCCTTGGTTTGGCAAATATGTTCCAAGCGATTCTTCCTTTGGCCATGCCTCAGGTCCTTCTTTATTCACTCGCCCCGTTAATTCTTGTGGCGTTACGGAGCGACCCCGTTCGAGGGCAGCCATCAAAGTCTCAGCGTCGCCAAGCATATCGTTGATATCAGCGGGTGTTGCAGCAGCGGCAAGGGGCGGTGTCACAAAGTCTAAAGTATCAGGCAGTGTTGCTTCGGCCACAAGGTAGGGTGCTTTCTTTTTTGCTTCCGGCGGAAGCGCTGGTGCTTGAGGCGTTTTTTGGACAGGTGGCATTTGCATAGGTGGGGCAGTATTTGCCGGAGCGTGAGTGGGGGCACCTTGCGGCGCGATAGAGTGCGGCGTATTTGGTGGTAGGACTTGCGATTGTTCTATGGGGGGGGCTGTTTGACCGGGTGCAACGCCTTGTGTTCCCTCAGGCGCAAGGCTCCCGTCAGGGCGCCAACGTGCGCCTAGCGGGTCAGGAAAAACATCGACTATCACCTCTGTGGGTGAGGTTTGGCGCACCATAAAGCCAAAGGCAGAATTTTGCACTTGCAAGAATACGCCGTCTTCAGAGTTTTGTAATCCCAGGACAAGAGTACCAGCGACAGGCGCAGCGCCTTGTAAAACGAGCGTGCCTGTTTTGATTGGTATCAAAACAGAATGTTGTCCAATACGCTTTGCTTTTATGACGCCGGTCTTTTTGTCTCCCAAACTCTGTTGCGCATCAAGGCGCACCAGGAGACGTTCACCAAGACCACTTTTTTGCCACTGCCAAGAGGCGGCAAGGGCAGCCTTGGGGGTACATAACAAGAGGGTCATGAGCATAAAAGTCATGAATAGGTGCGGCATGCGCGCGCAGAACAGAGACCGCGTGTGGGTAGGGGATACTTTTAACATCATATTTTTCCCTGTGCAAAAAATATTCCATTCAGAGCGGAAAATATATCAACTATTCTTTTTCTTTAACTTTTCTATGAGAGTAGTTCTCTTTATCCTCAATAATTCCGCAGCTTGATTTTTGACACCATCGGACTTTTTTAGCGCTTCATCAAGCAATCTTTCCTCTACGGCGTCCAAAAAGTCCTTTAATCCCATGTCAAAGTCCTGTAAATGCTGCAAAGAAGGCCACACAAAACCTTGCGCGATTCCTTCTTGACTTTGCAGCGAGGGCGCCGCTAGCTCTGTCAGAACCTTGTCATCCTTCGGCATGTCGGCCTTGCTGTCCACAAAGGCTATATCTTCTTGTAGGGGAGGCAGGTCCGGTAAGGCATCAAGTGGGCCAACTGCATCAAGAATTTTTTGCGGAAGATCTTCGACCTCAATAGCCGGGCCGTCCGCTAAAATACTTAAGCGCTCCATGAAATTTTCAAGTTCACGCACATTGCCCGGCCATGGATATGCGCACAAAATACGCGCCGTCAAAGGCGTCAATTCGAGTAGAGGCCTTTTCTTTTTTTCGCAAAAGCGTTTCAGGAAAAAACGCACAAGTAGGAGCGCATCTCCACCGCGCTCACGCAAGGGAGGTAAGTGCAGGGGGATAACATTTAAGCGATAATATAAATCTTCACGGAAACGACCAAGCGCAACTTCTTGTTCAAGATCCCTGTTGGTTGCGGCAACAATACGCACATCCACATGCTTAATGCCTGTACCGCCTACGCGCTCTATTTCCTTTTCTTGTAAAACACGAAGAATCTTCACTTGAAGGCTTAAATCCATCTCTCCTATTTCATCAAGAAAAATGGTGCCGCCGTCGGCAAGCTCAAAACGACCTGGACGCGAGCGAATGGCATGGGTGAAGGCGCCTTTTTCATGACCAAAAAGCTCAGACTCCAGCAATTCCTTTGGAATAGCGCCGCAGTTAATAGGCACAAATGGCTTGTCGATTCGCTCACTGCACGTATGCAAAGCGCGCACGAGCAATTCTTTGCCTGTTCCCGATTCTCCTGTCACAAGTACGGTGCTGTCTGTAGGAGCTACCTTCATAAGTACACGAAACACTTCTGCTAATGTCGTGCTTTGACCTATTATGCCGCTATGTTGCCAATCCATGTATTTCTCCCTGTAATTCCAGCCTTCATATTAACAACAGGTTCCTATATACTGTCAATACACTGACACAGAGAAAAAAGCTAGTAGAAATGTGCATTATTTCGAAAAAAGAAAAAGGCTTGTATGTGAAAGGAATAGTTAAAGATGTGGCGCGTAGACAAACGGACGCTTGCGACTACTCATGGGCGCAATCATGGCGACGCAGAAAATCACCTACGACGAGTGTTTTGTTTTTTTCTGAAAGGCTCGTGGGGGGAAACTTTTTTTCCAAAAAAAGTTTTCCCCCAAGTGCTTTTCAAAAAAATCTTTTAGAAAAAACAAACTACTAGGGTTGAAATGCTCTCATGGTTTCTATGGTTGTGGCTAAAACCTTTCTCAATTCTGCAATAGCAGGTTCAATGCCCGTACCATCTTTCAAGGCCGTCTCAAGGACTTTCCCCGTTTCTGCCAAAGCTTCTGCTCCAAGATTGGCCGCAGTACCCTTAATAGTATGTGCCTGCATCTGCGCATCTTCAAGATTACCAGCAGCCAAAGCCGCTTCGAGTTTTTCAGGCGCATCACCTAAGCTATCAGCAAAACGTCCTAAAAGTTTAGCATACAAGCCACGGTTATTTACAACACGCGCCACACCATCTTGCCAGTTCAAGATCTCGTGAGCCATTCCTTCCTCCAAATTGTATGTCATAATTAACTAAGTAAAGCAAAAACAACTGTCTATGCGTTTTTTGACGCCAAACGTGACAGCTACCATACACGCATTATACATAAGATGCAAGAGGCAAGGCACGGCAAAAGTATTTTTTTGCAGGGTATTCTCGTAGTGTGTTTTTTTTGAAAGAGGTTTGGGGAAAGCTTTTTTATTTTATAAGTTTTTTTCTTGGGGGGAAACTTTTTTTAGTAAAAAAAAGCTTTCCCCCCAA
>CAYJHT010000155.1:0-5596 GCA_964369615.1 uncultured Desulfovibrionaceae bacterium | reverse complement strand
CATCTGTTTAACTAGGTAGTTGGCGCTTTGTGATGAGGGGGGTGAAGTTTTTTAAGTCATTTTGAAGTTAAGCGTTTGGAATTTTTATAAAGTGCCAAGATAGATTTTATTGCAATACATGCCCCTTACTCCCTTGTACACGCGGCACAGAGAAAACGAGCGCTTCATAATAAAAGAGCTGTGCGTCCTTATGTTGCCAGCTATTCACAGGCAGTGAAGCTTTATGGCACAATTGCGTCAAATATGTATCTAAATCCCATCCTTGCTCTACAGGCACCTTTGGCAAAAAGACACCGCTCTTCCCATGTAGGGTCAAAAGAAGCCCGTGTGTGCCAATCTGAATGTGCTCCTTCCCCGGGCAAAGGCTCATAGGCCCAAGAACAGAAAGCTCCACCTCAACTCGCCCTGCACCGGCACTTTCCCACTCCTCACGAGTCAGAGGAGGAAAACGATTGTCATGCAAAGCGGCCGCACAAGCCATACGCACTGCCGTTATATGCAAGGGTTCTTGCGCAACCATAGTGCCAATACAACCGCGTAAGCGCCCATTTTTGTTCAATGTCACGAAACATCCCAAGGTTTCATGTAAAACACCTTGCGGAATAAAAGGCAGATCTACGCTGGTTTTGCCTTGCAATATCTGATCTATGGCACTACAAGCAATGACACCTAAAAGGCTTTTTTCTTCTTCTGTGAGTGTAAAAGTGACTGCCATATGTACTCCTTATCATACTAAATAGGTGGATTATGCACGGCGTGTAAAGATTTCGCTTATAGTACAGAGAGGAAGTCTCACGCCTGTGCACTGACATACTCGTGCTTTGTAAAATCTAAGGAAATGCCCTTTTTAAAAGCACCTTTTTCAACTTTCAAATCTTCCATTAAAAAGCGCCAACTACTAGTTAAACAGATGGTTTTTTTGAAAGGGGGAACCTGCCCGAAGGGTGCCGAAGGCATAGCCCTTAGGCGAGGAACGAGCCTTAGGGATACAGAGAGCAGAGCTGTGGGGGAAAGCTTTTTTTTCCCAAAAAAAGTTTCCCCCCACAAGCTTTTCAGAAAAAACAAACTACTCGTGTTTTTATATTTTACAAGTCACGATATAAAAAAAGGGCGAAAATATTTTCGCCCTTTTTCCAGAGATTTTTTTTGTAACTATGCGTTTGCAGCCTTAAGCATTTCTTCGACCATGCACAAGGAGAAAGAGGAATCATCATCCAGTCCGCACAACTCGCGTACAGCAACCATAAGCATCGGAAGTGGGAGGCTCATGTGTGTTGTGCCATCAAAGACAGTACAGATATCGCCTTCTACAAAGAGTTTATAGGCACGGCGTTCGCGAGCAGGTCCATTGCCGCTGACAATATAGTAGACTTGCTCATTCTTGTCGGTCACATAAAGCTTTTGGCGTGTTAGTATGGAACGCTCCTCATCATACCAAGAAGATTCGGCAAAAAGGCGTCCATGAAAGACAATCTCTGGGCCATTGTCGTGGGAAAGACAAAGGCGCTCCATGGAATTACCCGTGCTGTCTGCATGCATATTCATACTCCGATGTTCGGCAAAGGTTTGTAAACTTCTTCTTACAATTTCTCATTGTCACGAAAAACTTGTGTTGTCCTATAGAGGAGGCCAACAAAAGCATATACTTTTTTTATAGCGCACACGGTTAAATAAGAGCCTGTGCGCCAGCGTCGCTGTGGTCAAGTGCGCACAGCCCCGTGACGTAAGCAAAAGTGGCAACGAAAGACAACAAACAAAAAAAGAAAAATTTTCTTATGAAAATTTCCAACGCAGTTCTCTTTCGAGAATGCCTCACGTCTCGCAATGGAAACATCCTCTGTGCAGGCATGGCCTTGTGATTATGAAAAACAATCCCGTCGCCCGCTTACGCATTTTTATCGCTGAAAGAAAGCTTATTCCTCCACTGCATTGAAGGCACTCTACCACTCTATGCCAGAACCTGTCAAGAAGCTTATATAAAAATCCCATTATTTCTTGCATTTTTAAGGGGGCTTTACAGAACAGTCTTTTTTAGATAATTATATAGTCCTATTTTGACTATTGAAAAACTATAGACTTTTGCAATACACACAAGACGTGACTTTTACAGGATATTTTTTTCACTCAACAAAACTGTCCTGTAAAACTTTTAGAGGCCTTTTTCTTTTTTATAAAAAAAGAAAAAAAATCCTTCTCTGCGTGCTTGCTTCAAAGGAAAAATAATTTTGGCTCAGTTTAAAAAATTCTACATGGTGCGAAAATGCACTTCGTAGAAAAGTCATAAGAAAAAGGACTTCTTTAAACATGCGCTAATAGTTTGACTTTTTTTTGAAAAAGCACCTAAAACTATTGAGGTATCCAAATATGTCCGCTGAAATCACAAAGGCACGGCAAGATCTCTCCCAAGCTCTTTCCTATGTGAAGCAAGGCAAGGTTGTTGCTGCCGTCCAAGGCATTCAAAACGCCTTGAATCTTTTAATAAATACGCCGCTCATGAAGTCAGAGCGTACCGAATTTGAAGAACTTATTCATAATGCGCTCTTTGCCATTCACGTAGATAAGGTCATTAAAGAGCTTTTTCCAAAACCCTTAGACTTTACGCTCGGGCAAGAAAGAGAACTTCTTGAAAATATGAAGATCATTTCCGAAGGCCTTGCCCAACACGCAATCCTTATGGCAGAGGAAGCAAAAAAAGCAAAGGAAGAAAAAAAGCGCTCAACCCTTGCGCGTGCCGAAGCAGAGCTGGAAACATCTCCCACAAAGGGTCTTGCAACATTGGCTGCGCTCAAACGCGCCTATCCAGCTGACCCTGATCTTTTTGGGGAAATTGGGGAACTTCTCTTGCGCGCAAAAATGTATGAAGAAGCTGTCACCTATCTTTCGGAAGCTCTTGACCTTAAACCTGACATGTTGCCTCATTACAATACTATTGGCATGGCTCTTCGCAAACTTGAGCGATTTGATGTTGCCGAAACATACTATTTGCGGGCGTCAAATTATTTGCGCACAGATCCAAACCTCTACTTTAATATAGGACGGCTTTATCTTGACTGGAACAAGCTTGAAAAAGCAAAACAAGCTGCCCTTGTCGCCATAAAGCTCAATCCGGACTTTATAGAGGCGCAAAAACTCCTAAAATTTATTGAAAAAAAATTAGCATAAACGAGCCTTGAGCAGTATGCCGAGCCACAGAGCTTTCGCAAAAAACTCAAACACAAAGCTGCGCACAAATGCCCTTGCTTTTTTCAAAGCTTCAGCATAAAGACGTGCAATGACGAACGCGATTGTAGCTCTTTTGGTACAGTGCGCTTGATAAAACCTTTTTCCGGAGTGACTATGTCTTACGGTTCTCTTAATTCTGCGTCCTCAAAGAAATCTGTGTGGCGCGATTATGCCGAGGCTCTGATTATTGCCATCGTTTTGGCCTTGATTATTCGGACATTTTTTGTGCAAGCCTTTAAAATTCCTTCTGAGTCGATGCTCAACACATTGCAAGTGGGAGACCATTTACTTGTCAATAAATTTCACTACGGTGTAAAATGGCCATTTACGCACAGCTATGCTATAGAAGGCGCAGACCCTGAATATGGCGACGTGATTGTTTTTGAATATCCAAAAGATCCTGCACTTGATTACATAAAGCGCGTTGTGGGCTTGCCCGGAGATGTTATTGAAATTCGTAATAAACAATTCTTGCGCAACGGCAAACCTATAACCGAAGTTTATGCACGTCAAATGGAGCCGAATGTCGTTTTGCCAACGCGTGATAACTTTGGCCCATTTACGGTGCCTGAGGGCGAATATTTCGTTATGGGTGACAATCGTGACAACTCGCAAGATTCGCGCTTTTGGGGGACTGTGGAAAAACCTGCTATACGGGGAAAGGCGTGGCGCATTTATTGGTCGTCACAAGGCTTTGATAATATTCGCTGGAACCGGCTGGGACAAGCCATACAGTAGGCAGTATGTTTGTAAGCCTCGCCAGCGGCAGCCTGCACGGTGTTGATGCTTTGCGTGTGGATGTGGAAGTTGATATTAGCAGCCGCAGTCTGCCAAAGTTTATCATCGTCGGGCGTGCAGAAGGTGCCGCGCGCGAGGCCGCCAGTCGTATTGATGTGGCCTTAAGCGCCTCTGGTTTTAAGATGCCGCAAAAGCGCATCACAGTAAACTTGGCGCCTGCAAACTTGCGTAAAGTCGGTGCGGGATACGATTTACCTGTGGCCTTGGGTGTCTTGGCTGCCGCAAATATTATCCCAACACAGTGCCTTGAAGGCTGGTTTTTTGCGGCGGAATTGTCGCTGACTGGTGAATTGCGTCCCATGCTTGGCACGCTCTCCCTCGCATTGCTTGCACGGCAAGAAGGCGCAAAGGGTATTATTGTTGCGCCGGGCAATGCGCAAGAAGGCGCTCTTGTGCAAGGTATTACTGTGCTTGCGCCGCACAATTTGGCGCAATGTGTCCAACAACTTACTCACCCTCAAGAACAAGTCCCCGCTTTACCGCCTGACCTTTCACACATTCAAACTCAATACGCTGTGGATTTCCACGATGTCAAAGGCCAAATGGCTGCAAAGCGTGCCCTTGAGGTGGCTGCGGCAGGCGGTCATAATGTTCTGCTTGTGGGACCTCCCGGCAGTGGCAAGACCATGCTTGCGCAGCGTTTGCCCACCATTCTCCCCCCTCTGTCTTTTGAGGAATCTCTTGAGGTGACAAAAATTTACAGCGTAGCGGCGGAGAATCCATCCTCCTCACAGCTCATGCGCTTGCGTCCCTTTCGCGCACCGCATCACAGTATTTCTGACGCCGCACTTATAGGCGGCGGCGACTTTCCGAAGCCGGGCGAGGTGTCTCTCAGTCATCGCGGTGTTTTGTTCTTGGACGAACTTTTGGAGTTTAAAAAGTCTACGCTTGAAGTGCTGCGTCAGCCCTTGGAGAAAGGGGTTGTCAGCATTAGCCGCGTGAAGCAAGCTGTAGATTTTCCGGCGTCATTTATGCTGGTTGTTGCTATGAATCCATGCCCTTGCGGCTATCATGGCGATCCGAATCATCCTTGTGTGTGTTCAAGTAAGCAGATTGCAAAATATGTAAGCAAGCTCTCAGGCCCTTTAAAAGATCGCATCGACGTACACATGGAAGTGAGCGCCGTTCCCTATGAAGACTTGCGCACCCCTCGTTCAGAAATGGATTATGGCGGAAGTTCAGAGGCAATGCGCGCGCGGGTGCTTGCCGCGCGTACAATCCAGCATGAACGCTATGCGCATACATCCTGCATGTGCAATGCCATGCTTGATGGCGCCCTGCTTGAACAGCACTGCGCACTTGACGCCAAGGGAGCCGCCACTCTTGAGCGCGTTATCCGCGGACTTAAACTCACATCGGCGCGTGCCTATACGCGCATCCTACGCCTTTCGCGCACCATCGCAGATCTTGACAATGCGCCGCACATCCGGACGGAGCATATTTACGAAGCTGTTTCCTTGCGTGTCCTTGACCGTTCAAGCAAATAATTATTCAGGGCATTCTATTTTTTTGAAGGGGGTTTGGGGGAAAGCTTTTTTTTATTTTTTTAAGTTTTTTTCTTGGGGGGAAACTTTTT
>CAYJHT010000154.1:0-5608 GCA_964369615.1 uncultured Desulfovibrionaceae bacterium | reverse complement strand
GAAACTTTTTTTCCCAAAAAAAGTTTCCCCCCACAGGCCTTTCAGAAAAAACAAAAATAAACTTTTAGAAAAAACAAACTACTAGACCCGTATTTATGCATCGGATGCTTTTTTCACGAGCCTGTTGAGCGCGTTCACATAGGCGCGTGCGCTGGAGACGGTTATATCGGGATGTGCTCCGCGACCGACAGCGCAGATGTTTTTTTCCGTATCACATATGCGCACGGTCACTTCGCCTTGTGCGTCGGAGCCGCCTGTGATGGCGTTGACGGCGTAGCGCTGAATTTCCGGTGCCATGCCCACAAGTTGGTTGACTGCGTTAAAGAGTGCGTCGACAGGACCTACGCCAAAGGCAGCACTGCGTTTTTCTTCTCCGTCAATTTCCATGACTACAGCGGCAGTGGGGGGAATATCTTGTGTAGATGAACTGTTAATACTTGCATGGCGCAGACGATAGCGGTCAGGTAAGCGATAAATTTCCTCAAGGACGAGTGCCACGAGGTCTTCGTCGTGGATTTCCTTCTTCATGTCCGCAAGATTTTTGACTGCGGTGAAGACGACGTTAATTTGCTCTTCGTCAAGGTTGTAGCCCAAGGATTCGAGCTTGTTCTTGACTGCATTGCGGCCAGAATGTTTGCCAAGTATGAGATCTGTTTGTGTGCGCCCCACAGATTGCGGTGTCATAATTTCGTATGTTTCACGATGCTTGAGCATGCCGTCTTGGTGGATACCGGACTCATGGGCAAAGGCATTGCCGCCAATGATGGCCTTGTTGGGCGGTATCGGTTGTCCGATGGTCATATAGAGCATGCGGCATGCAGGGAAGAGTTGTTCCGTTGTAATATTGTTTTTGAGTTTGAAATAGTCGTGGCGCACACGCAATGCCATAGCCACTTCTTCAAGGGCGGCGTTACCAGCGCGTTCGCCAATGCCACCAAGGGTGACTTCCACTTGACGTGCGCCTGCGCCTACGGCGGCGAGGGTGTTTGCAACGGCAAGGCCGAGGTCATTGTGGCAATGAACACTGAAAATGGCTTTGTGGCTGTTTGGGGTATGCTCAATGACATGACGCACGAGGGCGGCGTATTCTTCTGGTTGTGCATAGCCTACGGTGTCGGGCAAGTTTATGACAGTTGCACCGGCATTGATGGCAGCCTCTGTGATTTTGCAAAGAAATTCCCAATCGGAGCGAGAGGCATCTTCTGCGGAAAATTCTACATTTGAGGTATATGAGGCGGCGCGTTTGACACCTGCCACGGCCATTTCAAGAACGGCTTCGGGCGATTTGCGTAATTTATGTTGCATGTGGAGAGGCGATGTGGATACAAATGTATGTATGCGCGGTGCCTCAGCATTTTTAATGGCATTCCAGCAGGCGTCTATGTCGGCAAGTGTTGCGCGGCATAGTCCGGCAACTTGGACATTACGCGCTTGCGCGGCAATGGCCTGAACGGCTTCAAAATCTCCCGGACTTGCTGCGGGGAATCCGGCTTCCATGACGTCAACGCCGACGATTTCTAATTGGCGTGCCAAGCGCAACTTTTCGGCAAGGTTCATGGTGGCGCCGGGGGATTGTTCACCGTCGCGCAATGTGGTGTCAAAAAAATAGAGACGATCAGACATATATACTCCTTATAAAGTTGCTATATAGGCAACCATTGTCCATAAAATAGGGGGGAACTCTTTTGGTGTGATAACAAGAGACGCGGTGTCGAATAGGGCGCTTTTTGCAGAAAAAGGATGTTTTTGCAGACCTATTCCCCATCTAGGGTGAGACCACGCAGAAGCTCTCGATTTCGGCGAGGAAGAATGAAAAATGTATACACAAAACCGCCAATAATATAGCCCATAGCTACAAGGAAGCCGAGGAGCTTTGGCATGGTGATGATGAGTGCAAAGAGTAACAATACGGTTACCATGGAGCCGAAGGGATGGAGGCGTAAAAAGGTGTACTCTTTGAAAGAATAGTATCGAACGCGACTGACCATGAGCATGCCGAGGAGCAAGGTCATGCCAAGTGTTGCGGGTGGCACAAGCCACTGCAAAGCGTCGGGCAAATAGGGTGCAAAAAAGACAAGGCTGACAGCACTGCACCCGGCAGCAGGGGAGGGCAGTCCTATGAAAAATTTCTTGCTGACCACCGTTGTGGAAACATTAAATCGCGCAAGACGAAGTGCCGCGCAGGCGGCAAAGATGAAACAAATGGCAAGGCCAAGGCGTCCGAAAGCTTGTAAGTGCCAGTGCCACATGAGCATGGAAGGGGCAACACCGAAGGCGACGAGGTCAGCAAGAGAATCGTACTGTACGCCAAACTCACTGGCAGTATTTGTCAGTCGTGCGACTTTGCCGTCAAGTCCGTCCATAAGTGCGGAGAAAAGGATGGCTGTTGCAGCGTGGACAAAGCGCCCTTCCGAAGCAAGAATGATGGCAAGGAAGCCTGTAAACAGACTCAAGGTTGTAATCATATTTGGGAGGATATACACTCCCTTATGTCGAGGCATTTTTCTTTCCATAGAATTGACCTGTGCTTACACGGCCTTGTATTACAGTTGCAGAGTTAAGTTTTTTTGAAAAGGCTTGTGGGGGGAAAACTTTTTTAGGAAAAAAAGTTTTCCCCCCACACCCCCTTTCAAAAAAACACTGTTTAACATGAAAAAACAGCTTTTGAATGACACTTGAGTGCACATGGTCACTCGCAGTTTTGAGAGCTTATTACTGCTATTGCAATATTTACAGCTCCTAGAGTCATTATATGTTTGAAAAATCACGTGGGGCTAGGCGATGAATGGTTTTGCCCCACCTGTCTTTCAGTGCAGCTTGAGCGATTTCTTATGCAATAGGATCCTTGCGTGCCAGTATGCTTTGTCCCGCAAAGACAGTGTCGCCTACGGCGACAGCAGTCGTATAGCCTTCTGGTATATATAGATCCACTCGTGAACCAAAGCGAATCATTCCATATCGTTGACCTCTGTCGAGATTGTCGCCTACATCGACGCGACAGACAATACGTCGTGCAATAAGTCCTGCTATTTGCACCATCGTCCATGCGCGTCCGTCCTTGTCCTTGAGCAAGTAGGCGCAACGCTCATTTTCTGTGGCGGCTTTGTCCCATGCGGCGTTAAAATATTTCCCCGGAAAATATTGTATGTCTTGTATTTTGCCTTCTACCGGAGCGCGATTTACATGGACACTGAAGACATTCATAAAGACACACACGCAGGCGCGATCCTCGCCCGTCAAGGGGTCTTTACGCGTATCAATACGGATGACTCGCCCATCAGCAGGGCTGACGGCTACATGTTTTTCATGAGGTACGACGCGCTCAGGGTCACGAAAAAAATGACAAGAAAACCACGTAAGGAGAAGGAATATAAGAGCAATAGGCCACCAGTCTATGGCAGCGCTCACAAGTGCGCTGAGAGTACACAAAAAGATGACGGGAAAACCTTCAGCCGTTATACCTAAAGAAGCTGGACGCATATGTATTTTTCCTCTTTAATAAATAATTGAAGACGCAAGTGTTAAAGACATTGATGTAAATGTCAAGACTTTTCTCTGGCTACGATATGGCATTTTAATGTGTTTTTTGAAAAGCTTTTTTGGGGAAAAAAGTTTCCCCCAAAAAGTCTTTCAAAAAAACAAAAATGTCTTTATTTAGAAACAGCTCCTGACAAAACTTTTTCGCCCTCTCGTAAGGCAGTTGCCAAGATATACGAAAACGTGTATCTAAGCACGAGTCACAGTCTTTTCCATGGAGGATAGTATGAAGTTTTTTGTATGCCTTTTTCTGCTCTCAGCGGTATCCCTTTCCGGCTGCGCCTCGCATGATTACGCCGATGGCAGTACAATGGACGTGTCGGTCGATATAAGCTCCATGCATCGTTGCTCGCGAATATCTCCAGAAATTGAAATCGCAGATGCACCTAGAACAGCTGTTTCGTTTGATGTCACCCTCGAAGACATGTCTGACGCAAAACGTATGCACGGCGGCGGAACATGGCAAGCACACAACGCAGAGCACACAAGCGACGAGGATATCATTATTCCCGAAGGCGCACTCACACGATTTTACACCGGTCCCTGCCCGCCGGCAGGCACGGAAAGGATGTATCAATACATTGTCAAAGCTCTTGATGCAAACAACAACGTCCTAGCCGTGCGTAAGTATACTTTTGAGCAAGAGTAACGTGAAATCTATGGAAACATCATATTGTGCCAGTGTGCGCACCGTAGCGCCCATAGGTAGGAGTATCTCTCGCAATACAGGCAAGGCATTAGACAAAAATAGCAGCACTAACACCTGCACACTCACAGGTGGGGTGCTAGATAACCTCAGCCTCTTTTTTTGTCGTATGGGTTGTGCTGGTACAGTCCCCCATGCACCGGGCACGTGGGGCTCATTGCTTGCGCTCCTTATGGCACCTGTGTGCTTTTTTCCGCTCCCCATGATAGGTCGCTGCCTTGTGCTGCTCGTCCTTTTCTTTCTTGGGGCTCTGGCAAGTACACGTGTTGAAAGTATTCTCAAATGCAAAGACCCATCACAAATTGTCGTGGATGAGTGGCTTGGCATGTGGCTTATCTTTTTGCCATTTACCAATATATCACTGTCCATGTTTGTGACGGGCTTTGTGCTTTTTCGTCTTTTCGACATCGCTAAGCCGTGGCCTGTGAAAGCCTCAGAGCAGTGGATGCGCCAAGGATATGGCATCATGCTTGACGATGTTGTTGCCGCATGCCTTGGCATGCTTGGTCTCGCGCTTGTTTATTAATACGCAAATATCATCCCTAAGTGAAGCCGCACGCGTACACCCCCCGTGCGCCTGAAAATTCCTTATTTCATGCGATAAGTAATGCGGCCGCGCGTTAAATCATACGGGGAAAGTTCCACCTTTACTCTATCACCGGGTAATATGCGGATATAAAATTTACGCATCTTTCCTGAAATATGTGCAAGTACCGTGTGCCCATTTTCCAGCTCTACGCGAAACATTGCATTTGGCAGTGCTTCTTGCACTACGCCGTCGACTTCAATGGCGCCTTCTTTTGCCATGTGACCTCCTGTTTGTGCGCCAAATATGACGCCAGAGCACGTCCCCTCCAAGCCAAAGCAAGGCCAGAGCACAAGCTCCTTGTGTATGCGCCCCAACATGACGCGCGCGCTACTCTCACAAAAAAATACGCCAATGTCAATACTTACAAGAGCACAGCATTCGACTTTTGTTTTGATTATTTCCTTTCATAAATTGTTTGGGGAAGACTTTTTTCTTGGGGGAAAACTTTTTTTAGGAAAAAAAAGTTTTCCCCCAAACCCCTTTTCAAAAAAACATCTGTTTAATTATGCAGTTGGCGCTTTTTAATGAAAAACACACACTTCTTTTTAGAAGAACTTTTGTACACTCTTTGACAACAATCGTGAACTTTCAAACTGTCTCAAGTGGGTTGATGCCGTGGGGTGCATGTGTGCGGTGCAAAGGTGCTACTTGACTTTTCTATTGCCATAGTAAAAAATACACTTTTAGGGAAACGCTGATTTAATCGAATTTTTGTTCTTTCACAAGGAAAGCGAATTTCGAGAAGCACGCGGTATATTAGACATATATAAGTGTTT
>CAYJHT010000153.1:0-5673 GCA_964369615.1 uncultured Desulfovibrionaceae bacterium | reverse complement strand
TTGGTTTTTTTGAAGGGGGGACCTGCCCGAAGGGTGCCGAAGGCATAGCCCTTAGGCGAGGAACGAGCCTTAGGGATACAGAGAGCAGAGCTGTGGGGGGAAAGCTTTTTTTCCCAAAAAAAGTTTCCCCCCACAAGGCTTTCATAAAAACCGTTTTATTTAGAAACAGCCCCTAGGCGCTGTCGTATGGGTAATACGAAATGCACTTTATGTAAAACACTAAATTCACGACTCTTATCGAGGAATGCTTTTTCCTCATTGTTGTCCTTTTACTATCTTTGCAGCACCGCATTCTTATTTCTTGTCCGAAGGACGGGCTTTTTGCAGGGTGCGCAAGCACACTGCAAGAAGTACGAAGTGCTCTTTTTTGGACGATTTTGTACAAAATTTTAGTTTTTTCTCCTCGCGAGGAAGATTTTTTTGCCTGCGTAAGTATATATGAATACATGCGTATAAGGCAAAAAGAATCTGACGACGCGAGGGGGAAAAGATAAATTTCGAAAAATCGCCCAAAAGATAGTAGCAAACACATAGTATAATAGGAAACATTCACACAATCGGAATGACGTGTAGAAAATAGAACTCTCTTGCCTTCAAAGCTTGTCATGCATAAAAAAGTATGCTAGGCAGGGGAGCATATGAAGAGTGTCATAAATGATAGTCGCTCTCAAACGCCGGATACAATAGTTGCAGGCTTGTGTGTATACGGGCATATCCTATACGCACTCAAATTCACAATACACTTTCTAATGAGGTAATTTCAATGAGCAAAGTTCGCGTTGGTATCAATGGTTTCGGACGCATTGGTCGTCAAGTTTTTCGTGCATTGCACGCAGCTTATCAAGACAAAGTAGAAGTTGTCGCAATCAACGACTTGTATGATGCTGAAACAAACTTCCATTTATTGGAGTACGACTCAGTATACGGTCGCGCCTACCTTGATGCTAAAGTTGACGGCGTAGATGTCACCGTTGGTGATTGGAAGGTGCACTGCTTTGCAGAACGTGATCCTGCAGCCCTCAAATGGGGCGACTATGGCGTTGATATCGTCGTAGAATCTACAGGTATCTTCCGCTCTGCCAAGGATGCACACGTCCATATAGACAATGGCGCAAAGAAAGTTATCATCTCCGCACCCGCAAAGGATGAAGACATTACTATCGTGCTCGGCGTCAACGGCGAAATGTACGATCCTGCAAAGCATCATGTCGTTTCTAACGCCTCTTGCACCACCAACTGCTTAGCTCCTGTCGCAAAAGTCCTACAAGACGAATTTGGCATCGCTCAAGGCACGATGGTCACAGTTCATGCTTATACCAACGATCAACGTATCTTGGATATGGCACACAAAGACCTGCGCCGCGCACGCGCCGCCGCTGCCAGCATCATCCCCACCTCCACAGGCGCCGCACAAGCTGTAGCCAAGGTCATCCCCGCATTGGCAGGCAAGTTTACAGGCTACTCCTTGCGCGTGCCAACACCAACAGTGTCCGTCGTAGACTTTACCGGTGTCCTGGAAAAAGCAACCGATACAGCCACCATGCGCGCAAAGTTGAAAGCAGCCGCCGAAGGTCCTTTGAAAGGCATCTTGGAATACAACGAAAAACCCCTTGTTTCTATGGACTTTAAGAGTAATCCGCACTCCTCTATCCTTGATGCTGAATACAGCACAGTTCAAGACGGTACCTTGTGCAAAATCGTCACATGGTATGACAACGAATGGGGTTATTCAAACCGCGTATGCGATGTGATTGTCCTTATGCAGGAAAAAGGCCTCTAATATAGTATAAAAACTCTTTTTTTGAAAGGGGTTTTGGGAAATTTTTTCTTGGGGGAAAACTTTTTTTGGAAAAAAAAGTTTCACCCTAAAGGGCACACGTCCCCAAAACCCCCTTTCAAAAAAACATCTGTTTAACTCGGTAGTTGGCGCTTTTTAATGAAAACACATATTTCTTTTTTTTAAAGTCTTTGTATATTCTCTGACGACAATCGTGAACTTTCAAACTCTCTCAAGAGTCTTTTGTAAGCGTCATTGAGAATAGTTCACACAATCGGAATGCCATCCCTTCACACAGCATAATTCCAGCATAAAATCAAATCAAAATGACGTAGAAAAACACAGACAGCGCGCATATTTCTTGTTGACACAAGGTGGAGTTTGTTAGAAAATAAAAGGCTCTGTGGATTTTTGATGGCATTCTTCCATGCCCGTTCCTCACAAGATGATATCACGCGTTTCATTAACGCAAAGGCAATTTTACTATGATAGCTGGCATACGCTTCCGCCCACAAGGGCAAATATACTACTTTTCCGCTTCTGTAGATGTGGCAGTCGGAGACGCTGTCGTTGTAAAAACAGAACAAGGCATGGGCTTTGGAACTGTCTACTTCGTCTGCGAACATATGCCCACGGACGCGCTACCAGCACCAGCAGAACCAGGCGGAGAAATTCTACAAAATGAAGAACTCAAAGAAACAATCCAAGAATCCGTCGCAGACATCCTCTCACAAGAAGAAGCGCATACCTTGCAAGACATAAGCCGCGTAGATAATGATGACCCACTGCAAAAAAATTCGCAACATATACAAAAACTTGCACCAATAATACGCATCGCAACTCAAGAAGATTGCATTATAGGTGAAGAAAATCAACGTATTGCACAAAATGCATTCGCTTTTTGCAAAAAATGCATCGCGCATCACTCGCTCGATATGAAGCTTGTCGATGTTGAAATCTTCTTCGATCGCAGTAAATTCATGTTCTACTTCACTGCCCCCGCACGCATAGACTTTCGCGAACTTGTCAAAGACCTCGTGCGTGAATACAGAGCGCGCATCGAATTACGACAAATCGGCGTAAGACACGAAACGCAAATGATAGGCGCACTCGGCAGTTGTGGCATGGTCTGCTGCTGCAAAAGATACCTAAGAAAATTTGCACCCGTCACCATACGCATGGCAAAGGAACAAAATCTCTTCCTCAATCCTGCCAAAATATCAGGTATCTGTGGACGACTCCTTTGCTGCCTCAGCTACGAACAAGAAAATTATGACAGCTTCTACAGCCGATGCCCAAAAATCGGCAAACGATACACAAGCGCACAAGGCTCCTATCGTGTCCTGCGCACAAATATGTTCAAGGACAGCGTCTCACTCATTACAGAAAATAATGAAGAAGTAGAAATGACCCTCGATGCATGGCATGCGCTCTTGCCCCAATTTTCAGAGCGTAGACACAATCACATGACACATAATGAAGACCATACAGGTTCA
This sequence comes from uncultured Desulfovibrionaceae bacterium, assembly GCA_964369615.1. Lineage (GTDB taxonomy): Bacteria > Desulfobacterota > Desulfovibrionia > Desulfovibrionales > Desulfovibrionaceae > CAYJAD01. The sequence continues at coordinate 2,400 of CAYJHT010000153.1, read as the reverse complement.
CAAGCGCACGACATACACGAATATAATGACCGTGAAAACAATGAGCGCTCCCGCCCTTCTCGCACACATGCACCGCAAGAAAGGAAAAAAATACAGCCCCCTCCCATCACCGCAGATATGCCACCTGTCGCACCGATAGATACTCACGTGCACATAAACACTGCACAAAATAACCTTAATGACGCACCCCATAATAACGATGCCCATTCACAAAAACACGGAACACACAATACAAGAAGCAAAAAAAATACCACTACAGCCACACATAAAACAAAACGTAAAAAAAATCGAAAAAAATAATAAGCTTGCAATAATACACGCATAAGAAAACTATTAACACTCTTACATAAGGTCAAACCGTGTCATCATCATTCTTCATCACAACACCTATCTATTACGTCAACGCACGTCCGCACCTCGGACACGCCTACACAACAATCGTCGCAGATACCCTCGCACGCTTCCATAAATGCCTTGGGAAAAACACTTTCTTTCTCACCGGCACCGACGAGCATGGCGACAAAATTGTGCAAGCAGCTGAAAAAGCAGGCCTCGAACCACAAGATTTTGTAGATAATATAAGCACGCAATTTCAAAAACTCTGGGCTGATATGCAGATCTCAAACGATGCATTCATCCGCACTACAAATCCAGAACACAAAGCGTGCGTCCAAACATTCCTCCAAAAAGTCTACGACGCAGGCGATATCTACTTCGGCGAATTTGGCGGACACTATTGCTACGGCTGCGAACGCTTCTACACAGAAAAAGAACTCGAAAATGAACTCTGTCCACAACACCAAACAAAACCAGAATTTATCAGCGAAAAAAATTACTTCTTTCGTATGTCAAAATATCTGCCGTGGCTCAAAGAGTATATCACACAAAATCCTGACTTCATACGTCCCGAACGATATGCCCACGAAGTCCTCGCCATGCTCGAAAGCGGTGCACTCGAAGATCTGTGCATCTCCCGCCCAAAATCACGACTCACGTGGGGCATAGAACTCCCCTTTGATACTGAATATGTCTGCTATGTCTGGTTCGACGCACTTATAAACTACATAACCGCCCTGCAATGGCCTCAATCAGATGCGTACAAAACCCTCTGGCCGGGTGAACACCTCGTCGCAAAAGATATACTCAAACCACACGCCGTCTTCTGGCCAACTATGCTCAAAGCCGCAAATTTGCCAATATATAAACATCTTAATGTACACGGTTACTGGCTTGTACGCGATACAAAAATGTCAAAATCACTCGGCAATGTCGTCGAACCTCTCGAAATGGGGCGACGCTTCGGACTCGATGCCTTTAGGTACTTCCTCCTAAGAGAAATGAACTTTGGCAGTGACGCCTCCTTTAGCGAAGAGGCCATGATAACACGCATAAATGCAGACCTTGCCAATGATCTTGGCAATCTCTTCAGCCGTGTTCTCTCCATGAATGCAAAATACTTCCACTCAAAAGTCCCTCACCCCATCTACAACACAAATGACGATGAAATCATTCGTACTCTCGCCTCAGAATGCCTACAAAATTATATACAACTCTTTGACAATGTTCGCTTCGCACACGGACTTGATGCCCTCTGGGAGCTTGTACGCGCACTCAATAAATATGTAGATACTCAAGCACCATGGACGCTGGCAAAACAAGGCAATATGGAACGTCTCAGCTCGGTAATGTATACCTTGCTCGAAGCTTTAAGGAAGATTGCTGTTGCCCTCTGGCCAGTTATGCCAAATGCTGCCCATACCCTGCTAGGACAACTCGGCATCGAATGCGACCCCCTCTCACCACCAACAACAGATCTCGCCGCAGAAATACTTACATGGGGCAGCCTTACACCCACAAAGACTGTAGCTGCCGCTTCAAACCTCTTTCCACGCATTGATGTACCCAAAGAAATACCAAAAAAGAACAAAGAACCAAAAAAAATACAAAAAACTGAAAGTCAAGCCAAGAAAACACCAGATGCAGAACCTATCTCCTTTGATACATTCAAATCGGTCGATATACGCATAGGGACTGTCCTTCTTGCAGAAAAACACCCAAATGCAGATAAATTACTCCGCTTGGAAATTGACCTCGGCGAAGAAAGTCCTCGACAAATACTCTCAGGACTCGCAGAATTTTTCACGCCGGAAAGCCTGCTCCAAAAGCAAGTCTGCGTCGTCACAAACCTTGCACCACGCACTATCCGCGGGCTCGTGTCACATGGCATGGTGCTCACCGCAGAAAAAGACGGCAAGCTTGAACTTCTCACCGTACCAAGCCCTATGCCAAATGGCAGTCTTATTGGGTAATTTACAGCGTTGCTAGGGGCTGTTTCTAAATAAAGATATTTTTTAAGTTTTTTTCTTGGGGGAAAACTTTTTTTAGGAAAAAAAAGTTTTC
>CAYJHT010000152.1:0-5685 GCA_964369615.1 uncultured Desulfovibrionaceae bacterium | reverse complement strand
AAATAAACTTTCAGAAAAAACAAAATAAACTTTCAGAAAAAACAAAATAAACTTTCAGAAAAAACAAAATAAACTTTTAGAAAAAACAAACTACGAGTTTTGAAAGGATACGGGCGCATCATGCAGACAAGTGTACGAGCCATAGGTTATATGGCAGCCCTTGGGGCAGTGTTTTTATGGGCAGGAAACTTTGTCGTGGCGCGCGCTGTGGCAGCTGACATTGCCCCATTCACTATGAATTTTTTACGGTGGATTATGGCATTTTTTTGCGTGCTGCCATTGGCTTTGCGAAAAAAGGACTTGTGGCGCGAGGATGTGCGTATTGCTCGCGAAAATTTACCCTATATGGCACTTATGGGCGCTATTGGCGTCACCTTTCTCAATGCACTTTTTTATAAAGCAGGACAAAGCACAAGCAGTATCAATATGGTGCTCTTTGTACCCTCAGCACCTATTGTGATACTGCTGCTCTCGCGAATCTTTTGCGGGGAAGCCATTACCACGCGCCAAATCTTCGGCCTCATAACTATCCTTGCAGGACTGGCTCTTCTTCTCTCGCGCGGCTCATGGGAAAACCTCGTCAATGTCCATTTTAATATCGGAGACTTATGGAGCCTTGCCGGCGTCACCTGCTTCGGCCTCTACTCCTTCTTGGCACGCTATCGACCTAAGGGCATGAGTACCTTCGGCTTCCATACCTTCGTCTTCTTCCTCGGACTCGTTTTAATGCTGCCCCTCTTCCTTATGGAATTTTTCACACATGCACCCCCACAATGGAATATATCTACAATTTTTGGCGTTTTTTACGCTGGTATTGGATGTTCATTTGTGGCATACGTCCTATGGACAGTGGCCATCGATCGCATTGGTCCTGTGGCGGCAGGAATGATTTACTACTCAATACCACTTTTTACCGCCTTGGAAGGAGTGTTCTTCCTCGGTGAAAACGTCACCCTCGTCCATGTGGTGGGAGCTTGCCTCATGCTTGCAGGCATCTTCCTCGCAATACTACAAAAACACTCATAAGGAGTTATACATGAAAGCATTACTTATATGCGGCAGTCCCCGTAAAAACAGCTGTACACGCACAGCCCTCACAGAAGTCGCACAAAGCCTCGAAGCCCAAGGCATTACTACCCACATGGTAAACATCGGCGCAAAGCCCATAAGTGGCTGCATTGCTTGTCAAAAATGTATTGAAACAGGCTATTGCATCCTTAAAAGTGACAGCATTGTCAACGAATGCATCGACATAATGAAAGAATCCGACGCCCTCGTTATCGGTTCCCCTGTGTACTATGCCGCGCCAAACCCCTCCCTCTGTGCGCTCCTCGACCGCATGTTCTATTATAAATCTGGCCCCTATGCTTACAAACCCGGCGCCGCCATTGTTAGCTGTCGTCGTGCAGGCTCCACAGCCGCCATAGATTGCCTGCAAAAGTTCTTCACTATTGCCCAAATGCCCATCGTCTCCTCCCAATACTGGCCGATGGTACACGGCAATACACCCGAAGAAGTGGCACAAGACGCAGAAGGCTTGCAAACTATGCGCGTGCTTGGACGCAATATGGCATGGCTTATGAAATGCATAGAAGCAGGCAAAGGCAGCGTCCCTATGCCAGAAGAAGAAACACGGGCGTGGACAAACTTTATACGCTAGTAGTTTGTTTTTTCTGGAAACTTTTTTGAAAAGCACTTGGGGGAAAACTTTTTTTCCTAAAAAAGTTTCCCCCCAAGTGTCTTTCAAAAAAATCTTTTAGACTTTACAGGGCACTAGCGGCGTTGATAGAGAAAACTGTGTTGTACGTAATGGAGTATGGTTTCAAAGAGCTGATTTGGGTCGAAGGGTTTTGTAAGGTGTTCTTGCATGCCTGCGCTCATGCTTTTTTGGCGGTCTTCTGCCATGGCGTGGGCGGAGACGGCTATGATGGGCAGGCGGTCAAAGCAAGGCTCTTGTCGGATTTTTTTACTTGCTGAGAGTCCGTCGAGGTGGGGCATTTGGATATCCATGAGAACAATATCGAAAGTGGCTTTATGAATTTGATTGACGGCTTCGACGCCATCAGCGGCGCTTGTCACGATGCAATTCATGCTTTCTAAGACTTCGGTTGCAATGATGCGATTAATTTCGTTGTCTTCTGCGAGGAGCACCCTTATGCCTTTGAGGTTTTGTATTGTACTAGGGGATGGCTCAGTGACGGGTGCTGGGATGTTGCTTGGGGGGTGGAAAAAGAGTGTGCATATGAAGGTGGAGCCGCGTCCAAGTTCGCTTTGTACGACGATATCTCCGCCCATAAGTTGTGCTAAACTTCTTGAAATCGTGAGGCCAAGGCCTGTTCCGCCAAAGATGCGTGTGGTTGTGAGGTCGGCTTGAGAAAACTCTGTAAATATATCTTTTAGTTGTTCCTTTGAGATACCTATGCCAGTATCTACTATGTGTATTTTGAGGCAGATGGGCTCATTTTCGTTGTGCGCGCCGCAGCGGGTGAAATTGATGGAGACGGAGCCTTCGTTGGTGAATTTTATGGCATTGCCTGCGATGTTAAAAAGAATTTGTGTGAGGCGTAAGGGGTCGCCGTCGAGGTATTCGGGCACTTGCGGGTCGAGAGAGGTGTTTAAGTCGATGCCCTTAGCGCGTGCGGCTACGTTGAGGTTGGCGGTGACATTGTTCATGAGTTTGTGGATGGAGAAGGTGGTTTTCTCCATTTGCAGTTTACCGGATTCGATTTTTGAGAAATCCAAAATATCGTTCACAATTTGCAGAAGATTTTCTGAGGAAAGATAGATTTTATCTAAATAGTCTAATATTTTTGTATCATCTGTCGCATTCTTGGCAAGGCGTGTCATGCCGAGGATGCCATTGAGCGGCGTTCTTATTTCATGGCTCATGTTAGCGAGGAATTGTCCTTTGGCAATATTAGCTTCTTGTTCAAGGATTTTTTCTTTTTGCAGTTCTAGAGTTTCAGTTATGTCGGTTATGATTGAAAGACGTGCTTTTTCTTGGTCTTCCCACGAGATACACGCGTCAATATGTTGTAAGTGTTTATTGGAGGCTTTGTTATATGTATTCCATATGAAAGGCGTCGATTGGGATTTTATAATAGAGTTTGTGCAAAAAGAGCATGGTTCATCGGCATTTTGAAAGACTTTATAGCATGGTTCTGAGATGATTTTGCTGCATTCAAAAAATTCATATACTTTTTTATTGCAGTACAGCACATCATAAGTATTCATGTCGGAAATATAGATGGGCATAGGAAATGCGTCGAACATATTTTGCACTTGCAAGCGCTTTCGTTCAATATCCTTGCGTGCTTTTCCGAGTTTGCGCGTGTAGACAACAAGCACAACGAGTAAGAGGACAAGCAAGCCAATAATACTCAGAAGCAGGTTGACGCTTGCATAGGATAAAGAGCGCACGAAGCGTGAAGTGTAGCTTGGTCTTATGGTGTGGTTAAGAAGAATATTGCTGAATTTGTCACGTGGAAATTGTGAGATAGCTTTATTAAAAATAGATATGAGGCAAGGATTGACCTTGTCACTGAATAAAAAGGAGAGTCTGTCATAGAGTGGTAGAATATTAGTAATATGGAGCAGAGGGTAGCCGCCTTCGGCGATAGCAGTGCGTGCAGCATAGACATTTTCGAAGGTGTAATCTGCAAGACCGTCTTCGACAGCTTGGTATGCGGCGTTGATATCTTCAAAGAGAATGAGTTTATTATTTGGGAATGTTGTGCGTACGAAGTCGATAACAACGGGATGCAGTTCTGATACGGCAAAGACGCTGTCAGTTGCGATGGTATAGTGTTTGCCAATCATGGCGATGGGTGCGCTAAGAAAGGTATCGGAGAGCAGTGCGTTGAGTTCTTTTGCCTTTTGTGGGTTTGTATCATAGCTCATGTGCATATCGCTTTTGCCACTGCGCAAATCGTTGAGGGCTTCTGCGTAGGTACGCTCATGAAGAAATTCAAATTTCAAACCAGTGAGGTCGGCAATGAGCATGAGTATTTCATAGTTGATGCCGGATACGCTGTGTGTTTCCGGATGAAACTTTTCAAAAGGCGGCCAGAAGGCGTCGTAGGATATGAGCACAGGGGGAGCGTGTTCAATAAAGTTTTTTTCTTTTTCAGTCAGTATAAAAGGGGGCTGTGCTGGTACATTACTTGAAAAAAGAAGTATCAAGCAACAGGTGATCACGCAGATGGTGCTATATTTCCATATCTCGTTCAAGCACAATTTGCATATATTTTGAAAGCTATACATCATTGAATATGCCTCTTTACCTTTTGCGATGAAACGGCGCCAGAGCGCACGGGATTCGCAAGAAAACGTCGTAATATTCTGGCGCGTGACGGGCGACCCCACATATATTAAGGAAATACCGAATCGCTTTATTACAGCTGTGGCATAGATGTCTAGCAGATATATCTTACAGGTTCAGAAAGTATTCATGTTGCAACAAAGCTGTAAAGCATTGTGATTATAGTCTTATCAGTGTTCTGGCCTAGATATGCATAACTTACTGGTCAAACTACATGCGAGATGATAGCTTATTACACAGCTCTACGTCAAGGAATCTTTTGGCTTGGTAGGAATTGGCACGGCATTCCCTTTGATTTTTGAAAAGCTTTTGCACACGCCAAAACACAACAATATTTAATGCGCATTATTAAGAATGATTTATGCAATGCAAATGGCGTGGATTTCGCAGAGGTTTTATTGTATATACCAAGGAACTCCCCCCATATTGTTAAAAAATGCATAGGCAATCTCATCAATCGTTACTTCGCAGTTCTTAAGAAATGTCACCTCTTAAACTCTTTTGGCAGTCTCGCCCTTGTGGCGACCATGAGCGTCAGGCTCAGTGTCGGAAATGCCCACGCCGCGGGCTTTACACCCACCCTCGATGCCTTCACAGCTCAAGAGATAAAGGGCATCATGATTGCGACGGCCTCACCTGATTTAGACAAGAATGGCGACATGTCCCAAGCCGAACAAAACGCATGGAGCGTCCTCAGCACTGTATGGAATACTGACCCTGACTCCGCCTATACGGTGACGGATATCACTGCCGGAATTGCCGACGACTTCAATCGTAAAGACAATTACTTCACCACCTTCGCCGTCAAGGAAGAGCAAAAAAACTCTTTTAGCAAAAACAAAACACAGCCATTCTTGAAATCTTCCTCAGGATAAAAGACGTTGGTCTACTTCTTGCTAACAGAGAAGCAAGGCAGCGCAGAACGCGCTCAGTGTCATTTTAACGACGGAAAGCCACATGTCCTTCAAATTCGGTATGCAAAAAGTCTTGGACTATCGAGAACAACTCGAAGAAGAAGCCAAGGTGCGCCTTGCAAAGGCACAGGCTCTCTTATTAAGAGAGCAAGAGCGAATTACGGGCATGCAAGCTCAACTTGCCCAGATGGAAAATGAGCTGTACGAGAACCTTACCATGGACGCCGCCACGCGCTGGTTGACAGAAAATTATGCAAAAGGACTCCGCGCAGATATAGCGCTCAGCTCCATGCGACTACGTCAACTACAAGAGGCAAAGGAACAGTCCCGCGAGCTTATGCTTTTACGAAGTAAAGAACGCAAGGTCTTGGAAAAACTCAAAGAAAAACAAAAAGAGCGACATTTTGCAGCGGAGAAAGAATATGAAAGAAAGATTAACGATGAAACAGC
>CAYJHT010000151.1:0-5695 GCA_964369615.1 uncultured Desulfovibrionaceae bacterium | reverse complement strand
CATAATAGCAAAAAAACGCCTTGCTTGGAAGGTGTAGCGCTTTGGACGCTTACGATCAATTTGCTCTACAAAAGAAGCCTTGACAGGGAGTTGTGAGAAATAGTATGATTTCCTGATAGAGCAACGAAAAAGGCAGATATGATGGCACAAGAAATTTTAAATACCACCACACAGCCTTTAGGAGAGGATCTTAAACAACATATCTTGCGTGGCAGTCGCATAGATATTGCGGCGGCGTGTTTCTCTTTGTATGCCTTTAACGAACTCAAAAAACAGCTTAGGCATATTAAAGAATGCCGATTTCTCTTCACAGCCCCTACCTTTCTCACTGAAAAGCCCGCCAAAAATCACAGAGAATTTTATATTCCACGCCTTGACCGTGAGCGCAGTCTCTATGGCACCGAATTTGAGCTAAAACTCCGCAATGAAATGACCCAACGCGCCATAGCCAAGGAATGCGCGGAGTGGATACGCAAAAAAGCGACTTTCAAGTCTAATGTGACAAACGCGCATATCAATGGCTTCATCAATGTTATAAATGCCGAAAATAGCTATACCTATCAGCCCATCAACGGCTTCACTGCCGCCGACCTCGGTGCAGGGCAAACGGACGGCGGCGCCACACTCATTCCCGCCATTCTCAAACTTTCCGCGCCCTTCTCACAGACCTTTTTGCAAAACTTTGATATGCTTTGGAAAGACAAGCGAAAACTCCAAGATGTCACCGCAGAGGTTTTAGAGAGCATTACGGCAGCATATCGGGAAAATTCGCCAGAGTTTATCTATTTCATTGCCTTATACAATATTTTTAACGAATTTTTGGAAGATATTTCCGAAGACATACTCCCCAATGAGGCTACGGGCTTCAAGGAAAGCGCCGTCTGGAACCTGCTCTATAATTTCCAACAAGATGCAGCCCTTGCCATTATCAGCAAGTTGGAGAAATATAACGGCTGTATACTGGCGGACAGTGTGGGACTTGGCAAAACATTTACTGCCCTCTCCGTCATCAAATACTACGAAAACAGGAACAGAAGCGTACTTGTGCTGTGCCCCAAGAAACTCAGCAACAACTGGATAACATACAAGGCGAACTACACAAATAATCCCATATATGCCGACAGATTGCGCTACGATGTTCTCTATCACACTGACCTTACACGCACCTTCGGCATGTCCAACGGCATGGACTTGTCACGCATCCATTGGGGCAATTACGACCTTGTAGTTATCGACGAGTCACACAATTTTCGCAGTGGCGCAAAGCTGGATATGGCGGAAGGAGACAAAGAAAACAGATATTACAAGCTCCTGCAAAATGTTATCTGCAATGGCATTAAGACAAAAGTCCTCATGCTGTCGGCAACACCCGTCAACACCCGATTTACGGACTTACGCAATCAGTTACAATTGGCCTATGAAGGCGATGTGGCGCAGATTGACAAAAAGCTTCACACAAAACGCTCCATAAACGATATTTTCCGCCATGCCCAAGCCACATTTAACCAATGGAGCAAGCTGTCTCACGCTGAACGGACAACTGACAAGCTCCTCAAAATGTTGGACTTTGATTTTTTTGAAGTGCTGGACTCCGTCACCATCGCCCGCTCCCGCAAGCACATTGAAAAATATTACGATACCAGCGACATAGGCACATTCCCCACACGCCTGAAGCCCATATCCACAAGTCCAAGCCTCACGGATTTAGACAGCGCCACATCCTACAATGCTATTTTTGAAGACCTCATGCGCCTGTCATTGTCCATTTACACGCCCACGCAGTTTATTTTGGACAGCAAAGCCCATGAATATGCGGAAAAATACAGCGATAATAAAGTCAATGTAGGATTTACACAGGCAAGCCGTGAAAGCGGCATACGCCGCCTCACCGCTATAAACCTCATGAAGCGCATGGAAAGCTCCGTCCATGCCTTTACATTGACGCTGGAACGCATCAAGGAACAGGTGGACAAAACCATCTCCATGATTGAGCTGTACCCCATCGACAAAGAGCTTCACGCCGTCATCAATTATCAAATCCCTCAAGAGAACGATTTAGACGAAGACAGTCGCGGCTTTGAAGACATGTTCACCACAGGAAAAAAGCTCAAAATCTATCTGGAAGATATGGACTATGTGCGCTGGGGAGAAAGCCTTAAGCGTGACCAAGCCATATTACGCAAGCTCAGTGACGATATTGCCGCCATCAGCGCAGAGCACGACGCAAAATTGCAAACGCTCTTGCACTTCATACGTCACAAAGTGGAAAATCCCATCAACACCCATGGCACGACTGGCAATAAAAAACTGCTTATTTTTACGGCTTTTGCAGATACGGCGCAGTATTTATACAGCCATGTAAGCGAGTACGCAAAAACACATTTTGACCTCAATACCGCCATGGTCACAGGTTCCATTGAAGGCAGAAGCACCGTGCGCAAGCTTCGGACAGACCTTAATACGGTGTTGACGCACTTTTCCCCCAAGTCTAAAGGGGCTTTTAGCATTTCTGAGCGCGGTGTGGGCAAGTATGCCTTTTCTGCCAAACAGCACATTGATATCCTTATTGCCACGGACTGCATATCAGAAGGGCAGAACTTGCAAGATTGCGATTATCTGATAAATTATGATATTCACTGGAACCCCGTGCGTATTATCCAACGCTTTGGACGCATTGACCGCATCGGCAGTGAGAATGCCTATATTCAGCTCGTGAACTTTTGGCCGGATATAAGCCTTGACGCCTACATCAACCTCAAAGCGCGTGTGGAATCGCGCATGAAAATTGTGGATATGACCGCCACGGGCGACGATAATCTCTTGAACGACGGCGAAAAAATAGAGCTGGAATACCGCAAAGAACAGCTCAAACGCCTGCAAGAAGAAGTTGTGGATATTGAAGAAATGTCGCAAGGCATATCCATTATGGACTTGGGGCTGAACGAGTTTCGCCTTGATTTATTGGAATATGTGAAAAGTAATCCACATTTAGACCAAGCGTCCATGAAATTGGTGGGACTGCACAGTGTCGCCGCGCAAGGCAAGGATACAAGTACCCCACAAGGCATTGTGTATATTCTCAAAAATCGCACGGAAAGCATCAATATCAATAAGAAAAACCGCTTGCACCCATTTTATATGGTCTATATTGCAGAAAATGGCGAAATCGTACACAATCACCTTGCCCCCAAGGACATTTTGAACGCTCTGCGCACGCTGTGCAAGGGGAAGAGTGACCCCATTGAGGCATTGTATACGCCTTTTAACGAAGAGACAAAAGACGGGCAGAATATGTCGTCCTTGTCGCAGCTCTTGGGTAAGGCCATTGCGTCCATCATTGACGTGAAAGAACAAAGCGCCATGAAAGGCTTTTTGAGCGGCGAGAGCGTGAGTTTTGTGCATGACACCATACAGGGCTTGGATGATTTTGAGCTTGTGTGCTTCTTGGTGGTGAAGTAAGTATTGACCTCTTACAGAAAAGCATTTATTTAAGCATGAAATAAAACATCTTTTTAGGAGTTTTTATGGATGCCATTTATGCTGCACACGCAGTAAGCGTGACGCAATTAAAGCGAAATTATGCCAATATTATAGGAAGTCTCAATGGTGAATCTGTGGCCATTCTTAACCATAATAAGCCGGAAGCATACCTTGTACCTGCGGCATATTATGAACATCTCATGCAGCTTTTGGAGCGTATGGAAGAGCTTGAGGACGTGAAAATTTTGCAAGAGCGGCAGGATGGTCCTTTTGTAGAGATTGCTGACCTTGATTCTTTGTAGGAAGCAGGTGCATGGCATACCAATTGCGATTTCATGTTCTTGCGCTTGAAGAATGGCAAAAGCTTCCCTTGGATGCCCGCGGACAGTTTAAGAAAAAACTTCTAGAACGACTGAACAATCCGCATATCCCCTCTGCCAAGCTTCACGCAATGAAGCATTGCTACAAAATAAAGCTTCAAAAAGCCGGGCTAAGGCTTGTTTATCGCGTGGATGAGGATATTGTGACGGTGACTGTTATTTCAGTGGGCAAGCGCGATAAATTGCACGCCTATAAACAAGCAACAGGGCGGCTGTAGTCATGCTCGGTTTGCCAAAAAGCACCGAGTGCAGAAAGATACTGCATAAAAAGGATATTTTTGTGCAGTTTGATTTTAGTCATGCCAAAAGAAAAGCCTTTGACGCAAGCTTTGCGCGATTATATATTGTTCATGAAGTCACGCCGCACACGGTCAATATCCCCAAGGGAGCGCAGATCGGCGGCTTCTATGTTATCCATGTGACGCTCAAAAAAGCGCAGTACGACAAAAATGCCTTGCAATCCTTGGCAAAGCACTTGCCCCATAAGGTGGTGTTTCTTTTGGAATACGAGGGTAAGGGCTGTGTTGCGCTGTATCATACCGCATTTTTTGCCAGTGCATGGCAAGATGTGGACGCGCTTTGCATAGATATTCAAGGCGTAGACTTTGACGCCGTGTGGGAGCATATTGTCCAACAAGTGGGCGCGTTTACCCTTGAGGACGACGAAAGCGGTACAGTGAATTTAGAAGCACAAATTGCCCGCAATGCCGAACGAGAGAAAATCGAACGGGAAATTGCCCGCCTTGAGAAAAAAGCACGGGCGGAAAAGCAACCGCGGCGGAAAATGGAGCTGGTGGAGAGGCTCCGGGAAGTGCGGGGGCGGCTACAATAGCTGAGGTATATATGTTTTACAAAGTCAAAAATGTCACTCCTCTTGATGACTTTATCTTGCTTGTTATCTTTGAAAATGGCAAAATAAAAAAATATGACATAAGACAACTTTTTGATAAATGGCACATATTTCAGAGCTTAAAAGATGTACGCGGTCTTTACAATCAAGTGAAAGTGGACGCTGGGGGGTATGGTGTTTCTTGGCCACTTTCTGAGGATGACGATTTAGACTTAGCGTGCAATGAGCTGTACTTTCAAGGCTATGAAATATAAACAAGGACAAAGCCATGACAAAATGCTCCACATTGCCAAAATACCCCACATCATCCAAGGCCATTGTAAATATTTAAAGCTCGTGCAAATGCTGTGCAAATCTTGACAATGCCTGTTGTGTCATATAGCCTTCAATAAAAGGAGAGAGCTTATGGCAACGACCAATATCACAATCCGCATGGACAACGAACTCAAACAAGATTTCAGCCATTTGTGTGACGAAATCGGCTTGTCTATGGGTACAGCCTTTACACTTTTTGCCAAGGCAGTGGTGCGTGAAAGGCGTATTCCCTTTGCCTTGGAAGCGCATTCGCCAAACAAAGAAACGTTGAGTGCCATGCTTGAGGCGGAGCGCATTGCCCGTGATCCCACGATCAAAAAATACGAGAACATAGCAGAACTTTTTGCGGACTTAGACGCCGATGCAATATAAAGTCGTTGCTACCTCAAAGTTTAAAAAGCAATACAAGCTTGCGCGTAAGCGAGGATACAACATGACGAAATTGCAAAATGTTGTTGATATGTTGGCGCGGGGTCTTTCGCTTCCGGCAAAATACAAAGACCATGCCCTCACTGGAAATTGGCACGGGCACAGAGAATGTCATATCGAGCCAGATTGGCTGCTCATGTACTATTTTGATAGTGACGTTCTCGTACTGTCCCTTGTGGCGACAGGTTCTCACAGTGATTTATTTTGATTCTCCTTTCAAGGCTATGAGGCATAAACAAGG
>CAYJHT010000150.1:0-5744 GCA_964369615.1 uncultured Desulfovibrionaceae bacterium | reverse complement strand
AAAATTTACGACGTGGAGCAAATTTTTTCTTAAAAGCCATGGTCATTCCTCCTTAGGCCGTAGCAGCTTCAGTGGCGGCGGCAACAGCGGCGTCATCAAGGTCGTCGCTTAAGCGGACAGTGACAAACTTGAAAATGCCGTCGGTGATACGGATGTTGCGCTCAAGCTCAGTGATAGCTGTGGGCGGTGCCAAGTATTCCAAGCGAACATAGTATCCGCGCATGTGTTTTTGCACTGGATAGGCAAGATCGCGCATTCCCCAAGCGTCTACGGTAACGGCGGAGGCTTTTTCGCGCTCCAAAATAGCCGTGATGCCACTTATAATGGCTTCACGATTATCTGCGCTCAGCTCTGGTGAGAGCAGCAGCAGGGTCTCAAACTTTCTCATGATACACTCCTTATGGGCGTAATATGGCCCGTCCTTAAACACGCTCTCCACAACGAAAAACGCACCTAGGCGAGCAAGGAACCTAGGTTAATAGAAGGATATCTTTCTTTTGTCAATGTTTTTCTTTGCATATTTTTAAAAGAGCTGGAAGGGTGCTTCATTTATGATACTAGATGGATACACCTGCTTATGTCGTGCTTTTCGCTGTTTACAAGAAAATATATTTCTTGCATATCATAAAGTTATTCTGTATTGCAAGCCTTGGCTCTTAAGTTTGACTTGAGCAAAATATTGAGGAGAATGACTTGGAAAATTTAAATGACGGATATACAATGGATATCCCTTACGATGCGAACTTTTTTAATGAGCTGACTCCGCTCTACTTGCGCACCCTTCTCCTCTTTCAAGGCCTCGACTTGCCCCAAAGACCTGCTAAGACACCTTTCCGATATCTTGAGCTTGGTTATGGGCAGGGCACTTCATTTGCTATTCATGCCTCTAGTAACGAAGGCGAATTTTGGGGAACGGATATTAACCCCGACCACGTTCTTAAAGCATCACGCCTCATACAAAAGCCTGACGCGCACATTCTCGCTGACAGCTTTGACGAGCTTGCCACAAAGAGCCGTATGGGTCTTCTTCCTCTGTTTGACGTCATCGTCTTACATGGTGTGTGGTCGTGGGTAAGCGAGGAAAATCGTCAACATATACTTGAGATTATTTCGAGTTCTTTGTGTGCGGGGGGCATCGTCTATGTCAGTTATAATTGTCTGCCCGGCTGCTCCGGCACCGCGCCCATTCGCGAATTTTTCAACTTTCACGCCACACATTATAACTACGCTGCAAACACAAGTATAAGCAAGGCGCAAGACGCCTTTGCACTTTTAAAAACACTCAAAGACGGCAAGGCAGCGTATTTTACAGAAAACCCCATTGCCGATGCGCATTTTGCGCATATGCAAAATAAATCTATCAACTATATCGTCCATGAATACCTTAACGCCGAGTGGCATACACACTACTTCAAAGACGTAGCGCATCAATTACATAATGCAAAATGCCATTTTTTGTGCTCTGCGCGCCCCCTGACACAGCTCCCCGTCGCCATTCCCGAAAGCATGCGCGCTGTCATGGCACGCGCACATGATGTTTTATTGCGGGAAAGCATACGCGACTTTATACACAATACCAGATTCCGCTGTGATATCTATGCAAAAGGCACAAATAAACTCGACGATACGCGCCTTATCGAGCGCATATCAGACCTTCATTTTACACTCCTCTGCCTGCCGGAACACTTTGACTACAGCATCACATGCCCCTTGGGAAAGGTTGCGTGCAAAAAGGACATGTACGCACCCATCATTATGTATTTGGCGCAAGACAATTTTGCTCCGAAATCTGTGGCAAGCATACTCAAACAACCTACATGCGCGCAGACAAGCCTGCCACACCTCATAGAAGCGCTCACCGTCCTTCTTGGCGCAGGCATTATCCATCCTACTCAAAAAGTCACGAAGCAATTGCAAGACAGGTGCAAGGCTCTCAACGCGCTTTTTTGCGCATCTTTTCTTGAAGATATCCAGCCAAATGCGCTTGCTTCGCCCCTTACAGGTGGTGGTATTCATATTTCACCGTTTGAAAAGGCCTTTTTACGCCTGTACGCCGACGGTATCACACAGGCGGAGGAGTGCGCACGCGCCCTTCTTGCCAACTACAAAGACGCAGGACACGGCCTCGTCCTTGGGGGAAAGACACTCGACGATGGCGAGGCCATAACACATTTACACGCTGCGGCAATCGCTTTTGAACAACGCTTGCCGCTCTTGCACGCCCTTGGCGTTACACTTTCTTGATGGAACACGTATGAATACAGACCAAATCCTTAAAGAGATTACACGCGCACGCAGCAATGTATATCAATTGAGCGGCGCAACCCCTCTTGAACACTATCCTCAAGAGGGAGGCGGCACCCTTCTCCTGAAGCGCGAAGACCTCTCTCCCGTCCATTCCTACAAATGGCGTGGCTCCTATAACTTTATCGCCTCGCAAAAGCCGGAAACGCTGGCGCGCGGCATTGTTACCGCCTCTGCCGGCAATCATGCCCAAGGTGTCGCCCTTGCCGCCGCACGACTCGGCATCAAGGCGCGCATCACCATGCCCACCTCTGTGGCACGGATGAAGGCGCATGAAGTTGCACGCCTCGGCGGTGACGCTGTTGAAATTATTATCACGGGCGACACCTTTGACGACGCACGAAAAGCCGCAGATGAGGCCGCCATAAAGTATAATATGCTCTATGTGCATCCTTATGATCATCCCCTCGTCATCGCTGGACAGGGCACCGTGGGCGATGAGCTTCTTATGGGGCCTATCTGGCCTGATGTGGTCTTGTTGCAAATAGGCGGCGGCGGCTTTGCCGCCGGCGTTGCCACACTTCTCAAGGCGCACGCGCCGCACATCGAAATCATTGGCGTAGAAGGCGAAGGCCAAGCCAGTATGCAAGCCTCTGTGCAGGCAGGTCATGTCATTACCCTGCCTCACATCGACGTCTTTTGCGACGGCACCGCCGTAAAAAGAGTGGGCGACCATACCTTTGAACTGTGCAGACAATTCATTGACAGTTATATGACTGTTTCCAATGACGAAGTATGCGCCGGCATTCAAAAAATATGGGAACTTGCCCGCACCTTGCCGGAACCCTCCGGCGCTCTCGGCATGGCGGCCTACCTCAAAAGACAAGAAGAATTTCGCGGGAAAAATGTAGCTGTTATCGTTTCCGGCGCTAATATGGACTTTGCGCGTCTTTCGTGGATTGCTGGCAGAGCTGGCATCGCTGGCGGCGCAGAAGCGCCTGTCAAACGCTGCTACGAAATAGCCCTCGACGAACGCTCCGGATCCATGCTGCAACTCCTCAAAGCCATAAATCATCTTGACCTCAACATCGAAGATTTTTTATACGGAAAAACACACAGCGAAAACGCTTTTCCCGTGCTCGGATTCAAAGGGCAAAGCGCCGTTCTTGACGCGCTGGAAGTGGTGCTTAAAAATCATGACTACATCTTCCGCGATGTCACACATCGCGAAGATGTGACATTTCGCATCATCAACGCCGCCATGAGCACATGGGACGCCCCGCTCATGGCACTTGTAGAATTTCCAGAACGCCCGGGAGCACTGCTGGAATTTATGGAAGATGTGGCAAAACTCAGCAATATTTGCTACTTCAACTACAGCAACAGTGGCGAAATAGTCGGTCGTGCCCTTATGGGTTTTGAATTTGCCGACAAGGAAAAACGCGAGGCCTTCTTAGCGCACATGCGTATCGAAGGCCCACCCTTGCGCCTCGTGGACGCGTCCACCTTTGTGCGACCCGCAGTCATTTCATAAAAAAATAAACAATACAGGTCTATTATGCCTAAGCAAGAACATATTCGAAATTTTTCTATCATCGCACACATCGACCATGGCAAATCAACGCTGGCCGATCGCATCCTTGAAGTCACGCATCTTGTCTCCGACAGAGAAAAGCGTGATCAATACCTTGATAAAATGGACTTGGAACGTGAGCGCGGCATCACCATCAAGGCGCAAACCGTGCGCATTCCCTTCAAATCACGCACGGGAAAGGAATATATCCTTAACCTTATCGACACCCCCGGACACGTTGATTTCAATTACGAAGTCTCTCGCTCCCTCGCCGCCTGCGACGGCGCACTCCTTGTCGTCGACGCGACACAAGGCGTCGAAGCACAAACACTCGCCAACGTCTACTTAGCCCTCGACCATGACCACGACGTCATTCCTGTCCTCAATAAAATTGACTTGCCAAGCGCCGATGTGGACCGCGTCAAAGAAGAAATTGAAGAAGCCATAGGACTTGACTGCACAGACGCCCTCCCCGTCTCCGCAAAAACAGGCGAAGGCGTCGCCGATGTGCTCGAAGCCCTCATTCAGCGCCTGCCCGCACCGGAAGGCGATCCCGATGCTCCCTTAAAAGCCCTCATTTTTGATTCGTGGTACGACAGCTATCAAGGCGTCGTCGTCCTCTTCCGCATCGTAGACGGCACCCTGCGCAAGAACGAACGCGTGCGCCTCATGGCTACAGGCAAGGAATACGAGGTCTTGCGCCTTGGCGTCTTCTCTCCCGAAGCACAAGACGTCCCCTCCCTCGCCGCAGGCGAAGTGGGCTTTTTGTGCGGAAGCATCAAGGAACTTGGCGATGCCAAAGTCGGCGACACCATAACGCTCTGCAATAATCCTGCGACAGACCCTGTCCCCGGCTTCAAAGAAGTCCAACCCATGGTCTTCTGCGGCCTCTATCCTTCTGATTCCGACGATTACGAACCGCTCAAAGCCGCCCTTGAAAAATTGCAGCTCAATGACGCCGCTTTCTCCTACGAACCCGAAACATCACAAGCCCTAGGCTTTGGATTCCGCTGCGGCTTCCTCGGCCTACTCCACATGGAAATCATACAAGAGCGACTCGAGCGCGAATTTGAGGTCACTCTCATTGCCACAGCCCCTTCCGTCATCTATAAAGTGGACACAACAGAAGGCAAAACCCTCGATATCGACAATCCATCCAAATTGCCAGACGCCGTTAAAATAAACACGCTCTACGAACCCTTCGTGAAAATGGACATACACGTCCCCAACGAATTTGTGGGCAATGTTTTCAAACTCTGCGAAGAAAAACGTGGCCTTCAAAAAAATCTTCACTATCTCGCCGCCAATCGCGTCGTCATCACCTACGAATTGCCCTTTGCAGAAATAGTTTTTGACTTCTTCGACCGTCTAAAGTCCAACACCAAGGGCTATGCCTCTATGGACTATGAATTTATCGAGTATCGCGCTTCAAACCTCGTGCGCCTTGATATCCTCCTCAACGGCGAGCCTGTCGACGCACTTGCAGTCATCGTCCACAAGGACAAGGCCTATCATTACGGCAGAGCCCTAGCCCTCAAACTCAAGCGTACCATCCCCCGCCAGCTCTTTGAAGTAGCTATCCAAGCCGCCATAGGACAAAAAGTCATTGCACGCGAAACAGTCTCCGCTTTCCGGAAAAATGTCACCGCAAAATGCTACGGCGGCGATATCTCGCGCAAACGCAAGCTCCTCGAAAAGCAAAAGGAAGGCAAAAGGCGCATGAAGCGTATGGGCAATGTCGAGCTGCCGCAAGAAGCCTTCTTGGCTGCCTTAAAAGTTGGGGATGATTAAAATTAAAAGATATTTAAAGTATTTTTTATAAAGATTCTTGGGGGGAAACTTTTTTTTAGGAAAAAAAAAGCTTTCCCCCCACACCCCCCTTTCAAAAAAACCAACTGTTTAACTAGGTAGTTGGCGCTTTTTGATG
>CAYJHT010000149.1:0-5825 GCA_964369615.1 uncultured Desulfovibrionaceae bacterium | reverse complement strand
GAAACTTTTTGGCGCTAGCAAAAGTTTCCCTCCCCCCCGCGAAAAAATTAAAAAAATAAAATAAAATAAATTAATAGTAATTTTACGAGGCATTTTATATGAGTCGCTTTGTCCTTCGCCGTGTTTTGATGTTGATTCCGGTTTTGCTTGGGGTGTCGTTTTTTATATTTTTTGTACTGCGCCTTGGTGATACGGATCCTGCGCGTGCGTACTTGCGTCTTTCTGGTCTGCCGCCAACGCAAGAACTTTTAGAGAACACGCGTATTGCTTTGGGATTGCATGAACCATTATGGCACCAGTATGTGCAGTGGTTATGGAAGGCTTTACATGGTGATATGGGCGTTTCCTATGTGACGGGCAAGCCTGTGCTTGATGAGGTCTTGTATTATTTGCCTGCTACGCTGGAATTGGCAGTGGGGGCTATGCTTGTGACCTTGTTTGTGGGGATTCCTTTGGGATTTGTGGGGGCTTTGTATCGAGATAGATGGCCGGATCATGTCATTCGGCTTTTTGCTTTTGGCGCTGTCTCTATGCCTTCATTTTGGCTTGGTTTTTTACTGATTTTATTTTTTGCGCAATATTTACAGATTTTTCCTGCTATGGGGCGCAGTGGTCTTATGTCGGGTATTTTGCCTGTTATGACGCTGTCGCTTATGTGTATAGGCATTCATGCGCGTTTGGTGAGGGCGGCTGTTTTGGAGCACATACACAGCCGGAGCATGACGTATGCGAGAGTCCGCGGTGTGAGGGGGTGGCGTTTGTGGCTGCATAGCGCGCGTGCCATGTGTATCCCGATATTGACGGCAACAAGTATGCATTTTGGCGAAATGCTTGGGGGGACAGTGCTTGTGGAAAGTATTTTTAATTGGCCGGGGCTTGGACGCTTTTTGATTTCTGCCTTGAATAATCATGATTATCCGGTCATTCAATGTTTTACGCTTGTTATGACGTGCATTGTTGTCTTGCTGAATGCGGCAGTGGACATACTTTCAGCTTTTGCAGACCCGCGTATTCGCATGGGGGAAGAGGGTGTATATGGGGTGAAGGTGTTATAATTATGCGATATATAAGAATAAAAATTGTATGTGCGCTGAGTGTTTTAGTGCCGCTTCTTGTGTGTGCTCTGCTTGGTCCGACGCTTATGCCCTTTGATCCTGCTCTTGTGGATATGGATAAAGCCTTCTTGTCGCCGGATGCGGAACATTTTCTTGGGACAGATCATTTGGGACGCGATGTTTTGTCGCGGCTTATGGAGGGCGCGCGCGCGTCGCTTCTTGCGGTGTGTATTATTTTGGCGCTTATCTTGGGGGCAAGTCTTGTCCTTGGTTGTGTGTGTGGTTATGTGGGGGGGCTTGTCGATAGTCTTGTCATGCGTATTTGTGATGGTTTGATGGTCTTTCCCACTATGATATTGGCGCTTTTCTTTATTGGTATTCTTGGTGTGGGTTTTGAAAATGTGGTTATTGCCATAGTTTTGACCCATGTGGCGTGGTATACGCGCATGGTGCGCGCGTATGTTTTACATGTGCGTCATAAGGATTTTATTCTGGCGGCGCGGGCGATGGGTGTAAGCCGTGTGCGTATTGTGTTGCGCCATATTTTGCCGGCTGTTCTTGTGCAAATGTGTGTTCTTGTGAGTCTTGATGTGGGGCATATGCTCTTGCATGTGGCAGGTTTGTCATTTTTAGGGCTTGGTATACAGCCGCCTACGGCAGAATGGGGGCTTATGCTTGCAGAAGCGCGGCACGTGTTGCGCGTGGCGCCTATGCTTATGTTCTATCCGGGTTTTATGATATTTCTTACTACAGCGGCATGCAATCTTTTGGGCGAGGCTTTACAAGAATATTTGGATCCACATCTACGCCACTTTGAAAAAGCTGCAAAGGAATAATTATGGAAGTCGTGAATATTCAAAATCTTTACGTCCGGCAAAAGGCGCCACTGAGTGTACAGGGATGTGAGGGATTGAAAGAGTGTGTGTCGTCTTTGTCTTTTTCTTTAGAGGAAGGTGAAGCGCTGGCGATTGTGGGGAAGAATGGCGCGGGGAAGTCTCTTACAGTTATGGCACTTATGGATGTATTGCCGCCGAATTTGTCTTGGCATGCGGATAAGCGTTTTATAGCCGGCGCGCGCCCCTCTTTTATGATGCAAAATGCGGCTGATTGTTTTGACCCGCTCTTTACGGTGCGCCATACATTTTGGGAAACGCTTCCGTCATTTTTTGATAAGGTAAAGCGCGAGCACGTTGCGCGTCAGCTTTTGGATGAAGTTGGCCTGTCGCATGAGGTACTTTCGCTTTATCCTTTTGAAATGAGTGGGGGCATGTTGCATCGTTTGATGCTTGCTCTTGCTCTTGCCCCGATATTGATAGAAACGTATGACGGGGCGCAGGCGACGCGCGTCCTTATAGCGGATGAGCCTTTGACAGGACTTGACGCACCTGCAAGAGCACATTTTTTGCGGCGTTTGGGCGAGTTGCAAAGGAAATATAAATTTGCTCTGATTTATATTGATCATAATCTTGCTTCAGTGCGTGCTTTGGCGCACAAGGTGCTTGTTTTGCAGGAGGGTTGCGCTGTGGAATACGGCGAGGCGCGTACTGTCTTTGCGTCGCCGCAACACAAGGCAACGCAATCGTTTGTAGAGGCGGCGCAGAGTCATACTCTTGAGCATATCCCTGCACCTGCTGCTCTTAGGCAGAAGGAGCTTGTGTTGGCGTGTGACCGTGTCAGTAAGAGCTATGCTGTGCGTCGTGGCTGGCTTTGTGCGCCGCAAAAAAAAGCGCTTTTGTTTGATGTGACTCTTCACTTACACCGCGGAGAAGGTCTTGGTCTTGTAGGTATGAATGGTGCGGGGAAGAGCACTCTTATGCGTATTTTGCTTGGTCTTGAAGCCTTTGATGGCGGTGTTGTGTCTATTCTTGGTCAGGATATTGTGTCATTGCTTAAAACGTCTTCATGGCGAACGCGTATACAGCCTGTGTTTCAGCACGCGCGTATGGCTGTCAACGAGCGATTGACGGTGGATACCATTATGAAGGAGCCATTATGTGCGCACGGGGTGGGTGTTGTTGCGCAGCAGGCACGTGTTGAGGAATTACTCGAACTTGTGGGATTGCCCCAAGAATGTACGCGTCATTATCCTACGCAATTAAGCGGCGGTCAATTACAGCGTTTGTGCTTTGCGCGTGCGCTTGCATTGAGGCCGGACATATTGCTTCTTGACGAGGCCTTTACTGACATGGATGTGCCGACGAGTCTTTATTTACAGGAGATGCTTGTGAATTTGCAGGCAAAGCATGGGTTAGCCTATATTTGTATTTCTCACAGCATGCATACGCTTTTGCGTTTGTGTCACAATATTGTTCTTTTGGATGAGGGGCGTATTGTGGAAAACTTTGCTGCAAGAGATTTTTCTGCACCTCACAGGCACCGTGTTTTTGCGCAGATGGTGCGTGCTTCTGCGCAAGAATTGGCTCCTTCTAAAATGCTTTGAATTGTCTATTTTTTTCTTTTGTTTAGGTTTTTTCGTCGTTTTTAGAGTCCATTTATTGTATAAATGGACTTTTTTTATTTTGTTTTGTCATTCTTTTATTAAGGATGCCATGTCGAGTATATCCTGTTGTTTGCTATTTTTCTCTTAGTTTATTTTTTTGCTTTTTTTTGAGTGATAGGATGCAATGTGCTGACTGCTGCTTTTTTTAGGGGGATTTTAAATTGTGTGATTTTCGCTGTTTTTTGTTTTTTTCTTCAAAATACGAGAAAATCTTTTTTTAATTTTATTAAACATTTTAAATGTATAGATATCTAAAACTGTATTTTACGATTTTTTTTTAGAAAAAAAACGATATTATGTTGCAAAGCTATATTTGTTGTGCTATTAAATGGCTGGGCAAAGAATTTTGAAAAAAGTCAAAATTTGTCTTGTCACATACCAATAATATGGTAAGGTATTACTAAGGTTCTAAGAATAAATGCTTTATCAATAACATCAGGAGTTATTTTATGAATAAATTCACAAAAAAAATGCCGCACGCAAAGATGCCCATGCTTGATAATACACAAACACACGTTACAGAGCGTAAGGGGGCAAGCCCGTCCGGTGCCGATCGCAAAAAAGCCTTTTACGCAAATCCTATCTGGATTGTCGATACGTCAAGAGAGTGGGAAGGGATGCTTCATTCTGGGCGCTATATGACATTTAAAACAAAGGAATTGATACCCCCTATGCAAAATGACCAGCGCGGCTTTTATTACCTTAAATATGGCAAGGTGCGCGTTGTGCATAAACTTGAGGGTGTCGAAGAAAAAGAAGTCACTTTGTATCATTTAGGTGAGGGTACCTTGATGTATGATACTGTGTTTCATGAATACGGCGCCCAATATGATGTCTATGCCATAACCCCCGTAGAAGCGTATTTTTTCGCCGAATCTGATGTGCTCAATGCCTATTTTGCAGAAGAAAATCCGCATTTGCTCTTGAGTCTTGTACGCGCTCAGGCTTTGAAAAATCTGTATTTTATGCGGCGTATCATTAATATTGCCGGCGGCAATGCCTTTGCAAATACGTGCAAGCTTATGCTTGAGCTTTCACGCAGTTATGGTAATGCCTTGGAAATTCCTCTCGGCGTGACACATGAAGAAATTGCCTCCTTGCTTTGTGTGCGTCGCAGTTGGCTTGGCAAAATTTTACGCAAACTTAAGGACGATGGCGTCATAAGCCGGTGCACAAAATCGCGCCTTGTTATTACTGATTTGAATAAGCTTGCTGAATATGCCGAGTCTGGTGCAACTTAGGTATCTCATACTGTTCTTTTAAAGCGTATTACGGTTTGTGCGTGTGCTTATGTGAAGGCAGGAGAGACGATTTTATCACTCTATAATTTGATGCGCGCCTTGTAGCATTGTATGGTGTTTTTTCAAAAGTGTTTTGGGAAAGCGCAATGCATAGTGCAGGGCGCGCATATTTTTTTAAAATTTTCTCTTGAATTTCTCTTGGCAAGTAAGCTATTTTTGCGTCATACTTGATGCCGACGAACAGTTTTGCTTTTGTGTCTTCTCACCTTTTACGGCAGCGCTTTAGGGAGGAATATGCTATTACGTGGTGTTTTGGCTCTGTGTGCTTGTGTGACTCTGTGCGCGTGTTTTGCGCAACCTGTACACGTCGTTGATCCGATGCAATTTAAGCTTATGGCAGATCGGATGCCACATGAGCTTGAAGCACGGCATATTTTAGACAACGATCGTGATTATTTACCAGCTGACTTTGACATTGTTCCACAGCAGTATGGAGAGCGTCTTTTTAAGAATTTGCCCCCTTCCGTGATCTTTGATGATGTTGTCGGCAAACAAGCCTTTTCTTCATTTGCCGATAGCATGCGCAAAGGCGATACCCTCATAAAAAGACCCAATGGTTTTACGCTTATCCAAAAAATACAGGGCAAGCGGCGCAGTACGCCGACTGTCGAGCGCAGGCTAGATGTGGACATGGTCGCCATAAGCGATTGGGACAATGACACACAAAAAGATTGGATTATTGCCTGCAAGCTTCTACGGACAAAAGGTGCAAATGCCCGTATTTACTACGTTGTTGTGCCAAATCCCCCCTTTACGGGTACCTTGCCGGCCCGCACTGTGGCTGTCTATGATGATTTAGGCGCATTTGGCAGACTCTATATGCGTACCAGCGAAGTTCACAGCAATGCGCCCGTCGAGGACGTGGTGCCGGGCTTACGCTCCATAACAACACCGCCAAGCACGCCTGCCACGCAGAGGGCAGGGGGAATAAGAGAACGCACACTTGATTAGTAGTTTGTTTTTTAAAAA
>CAYJHT010000148.1:0-5902 GCA_964369615.1 uncultured Desulfovibrionaceae bacterium | reverse complement strand
TTTGGGGGACTTGTGCCATTTAGGGTGAAACTTTTTTTTCCCAAAAAAAGTTTCACCCTAAAAAAAGTTTTCCCCAAACCCTTTCAAAAAAACAAAATAAGCTTAACTTTACAACTGATATTCGCGCCCGGGCGTATCGAGAATGTAGCCTCCGAGACTTTCAAGCTTCCGTTTAAACTGTGAGCTCTTGATTATTTCAAGGATTTTTTGCACCATGGGGCTTTCAAATGCAGAGTCTGGAATGAGAAAGTCATATTTTTCATTGCACACGGGGATAAAATCAAGGTCAAACATACGTGCGGCTGCATAGATACCCATGCCGACATCTGCAGAACCGGAGGCTATTTGTGCTGCTATGGATGTATGCGTAAACTCTTCGTGATCGTATCCATAAATCCGCGGGGCAGCAAGCCCTTTTTGCTTGTTAAGGTAGTCAAAAAGAATACGCGTTCCAGACCCTTTTTGACGATTGATAAAACGGATGCCGTCATTATAGAGGTCTTGGAGACTTTGGATATTTTTAGGGTTGCCCTTGGCAATCATAAAGCCTTGCTCTCGTCCCGTCACTTCGATGAGGCGCACGCCGCCTTCAGGAAAATACTTTTTCACATAAGATATATTGTAACTGCCATCCTTTTCATCGAGGAGGTGAATACCGGCAATGTGTGCTTCGCGACGTTTCACAGCCATAACACCGCCCATAGAACCTGTATGTGAGGAAATCATATAGAGGTCTTTGTCTGCCACATGCAACATATCTGAAAGTTCATCGAGTAGGGGATCGTGACTGCCAATGGCGACAAGGGAACTGTTGATCTTTGTCATATCTTGTAAGAGCTCAATACTCACTGTGTCTCCTGCTTTGTAACCTTCTACGCCTTGGGGAATGCGCAGCATGCCGTCTGCTTTCATAAAGGAGGACACAACACCACTGCCACGATTGAGAGGGGAGGCAATATAGCGCCCCTCCACGTAGCCCATGCGTACACGTATAAACTCTTCATATTTTACACCGGAAATGACAGGGCGCGAAAGCACAGCCTCGTGCAGCACGGCTTTGGCAAAATGTTGCTTTGAAAAATGTGCAAGGAGAGGTTTCAATATTTCTTCAATGACAATGATACCTGAGACAGGGTAGCCGGGCACACCGAGGATGACTTTGTTGTTTTTGTAGCCAAGAATAGCAGGTTTACCGGGCTTTATGGCAATCCCGTGGTATAATACCTCACCTATTTCTTTAACAATATGGACTGTGTGGTCTTCGCGTCCTGCGGAAGAGCCGGCATTGATAATGACAACATGACATTCTTGCAGAGCAAGCTCCACTGTTTCTTTAATGTCATCAAAGATATCCTTACAAATGGGGTAGACCTTCGTCTCTGCGCCCCAATCGCGCAGCATGCTTGAAAAAATAGAGGAATTAAATTCCAAGATATCGCCGGTGCTCGGATTTTTTGTGGTCGGCGGCACGATTTCATCGCCTGTGGGGATAATACCCACAACAGCTTTTTGCAGTACAGGAACTTCAAGGACGCCGCCTGCGAGCATGGAACCAATGGCAGCAGGCGTGATGGGTGTATGGGAGGGGAGAATCATTTCTCCTTGACAAATATCTTCGCCAATCTGACGCACATGCTGAAAGGGGGTCGCGGCACTGTGAATTTTGACAGCACCATCATCAAGATGAACAAGGTCTTCCACCATGATAACGGCGTCATATTTGTCTGGTACGGGGTCGCCTGTGTCGATGACAAGATAGTCTTGCTTGGCGATGGTTATGGGCGTTGTTTCTGTGGCGCCAAAGGTCATTTTAGCGTGAACGGCGATGCCGTCCATGGCAGCAGCATTGTAGTGGGGCGCACTTATAGCCGCATAGACAGGGCGCGCGCTGATTCTATGACACGATTCAAAGACGGGCACACTTTCTTCGCCGGCTTCAAATCCCTTAACAGTCATGGTGTGACAATAATCGTCCACGGCCTTTTTTAGCGGCACGTTGGTGAGGTATTGAAAGGACATATATATCTCCTAAAAAAGGTAAAGTGTTACTTGAGCATTTTTTGCGAAACCTTCGCAATCTTGCGGAATAATAAAATACCCATCTGCAGCGGCAAGGGTAGTTATAAGACCGGATTTATTCCGTATAGGTTCTGCCATCAGGTCTTGACCATGATGATGCAGTGTTGCAGGCACAAATTGGGTGCGACCGTCATTTGCCACAACAGATTCTGTAAGTATCGCTTGCACTGTGGGCGTGTGACATATGTGTCCTGTTATGTGCGAAAGGAGCTTTTGCACGACGGTGAGCATGACAAAAAAGACGGCCACAGGATGTCCGGGGAGGCCAAAGACAGGCTTTTCGCCTACCTTTCCAAGTATGGTGGGCTTTCCGGGTTTTAAGGCAATCCCATGAAAGAGCAGGTCTCCTTGCGCTTCAATGACTCTGCTGGTGACATCTTTGAGCCCCACGCTGCTCCCACCGGAAATAAGCACCATATCGCAGGTATTCACAGCGTCTTTGAGAGTATGAAAAAGAAGGGCTTCGTCATCCTTGAGGATGCCATAGGGGACAGCTTCTGCACCAAGAGTGGCAAGCATTGCGGCAAGCATAGTACAATTGATACTGCGTACTTGCGCATTATTGGGTTTTTCGTGTACTTCGACAAGCTCATCGCCTGTGGCAATAAGACCAACCTTAAAGCGTTGCTTTACAGGTACATGACATATACCTAGAGCAGCAAGGACGCCAATGTCTTTGTGGTGCAATTGCGTGCCGGCAGTGAGCACTTTTTTGCCCGGATGCACGTCGTCGCCTTTTAAGATGACATGTTGCCCAGGAGCGACGGCTTTTAAAATCCCGACGGTATTGTCACCATAATCATCTGTATATTCAATCATTTGTATAGCGTCAGCGCCATCGGGAAGCGCACCGCCTGTCGGGATGCTTGCGCATTGTCCGCGTTGCAAGGTAAAGTGAGCTTCTTCGCCCATAAGTATATGCTCTTGCACGGGCAATATGGCAGGGATGCTATCACTACTACCAAAGGTATCCGCAGCCATAACAGCATAGCCGTCAACACTGGAACGCGCAAAAGAGGGCACATATTCTGTGGCGCAAATATCTTGCGACAAAATACGCCCACAAGCCGCATTTAAGGGCACCACTTCTTCAGCACCCTGTAAGGGAGCAAAAGCCTTTGTCATTACACTGAGAACTTCGTCAAAAGATATGAGTGCCAACACGATTCTATCCTTTCGTCGGTGTTTTTATCGTTCTATACTGTCCACATGTTGCAAAACCGTCTCCAAGGAACCGGAGGCTATGATTTTGCCTTTCTTCATGTAGTGGAAGAGGTCACATAATTTTTGAAGCTGGTTGAATTGGTGGCTTACGATGAGCCATGTGGCTTTGTGTTCTTGTTGCCATTCCAGAATCCAGTCCAAAAAAACGGTGAGACTGTCAATATCAAGGTTTGACAGTGTCTCATCCATCATAACAAATTTTGGACGAAAAACCAGTGCTCTGATAAAAGAAATTTTCTGTTGTTCGCCGCTTGAGAGAGTGCGTGCATACTGGTTTTTTTTGTGCAGAAGGTCTGTTTTTTCAAGATAACTGTCAATTTCGTCTATTTTAATGGGCATTTTTCGTATTTGTAAGGGGTAGATGATATTTTCATAGACAGTTCTTTGCATCATGTAGGGACGCTGGGGCATAAGAGTGATTTCATGCTTTTTCACCTGCCCAAAATCAATGCGTCCTGCATCTGGTTCAAGGTCGCCGATAAGGAGTTTTGACAAGCTCGATTTCCCACAGCCATTGCCCCCAAAAAGCCCGTGAATAGCGCCTTCTTGCAATTCCAAGTGGGGGATAGATATTTCAAGTTCTCCCCGACGTTTTATAAGATCAGTAATTATCAATTTCTTCTCGTTCTTTGCGTAAAAAGTCGGCAATAAGTTGTAGTGTGAAGGATATGGCAAGCAAGGTTATTCCAAGAAAGATACCTTCCGTAAAAATACCTTGGCTTTTCAATAAGGAAATGGATGTGGTCATGGTGCGTGTTGCCCCTTTAATATTTCCCCCCACAAGCATAACTGCGCCTATTTCGCTTAAAGAGCGTCCAAAACCTGTTACTATGGCGAAATAAATTTCCTTGTTGAGTTCTCTAAAAATAAGATTTTTTGTTTGCTTTTTGTCTGCGCCAATGCATGTGCCATAGAAGCGGATTGCAGGGGCAAGACGCTGTGCGCTTGTGTACATAAGCCCTGTAATAATAGGTGTAATAATAACGCATTGTGCTAATATCATCCCTTGAATGGTAAAAAGCATGGAAAAATCGCCGAGAGGGCCGCGTCGCATAATAAGCATATACACCACAAGCCCGACAACCACCGGCGGCACCCCCATAAGCGTGCGAATAATGCGTATGACAATACGCTTGCCGGCAAAATTATGACGCTCAAGCCACAGGCCAAGGTTGACGCCTAAAAAGGCGGAAATACCTGTCGCACAAAATGCCAAGAGCAAGCTGACATATATGGCGTGCAAGGCGCCTGCGTCGGCAAAGAACATGGAGAAAAAAGCTGTAATAGCGTCCACAAAAAATCCGTTTTATGAAAGTGTGAAAAAGAAAAAGCCCGCCGCACAACACGTGCAAAAACGTATCGTACAGCGGGCGGGCGCTCAAAAGTATGCCTTAGTTATTTGTGCCTGCATTAGGTACAAACAAGGGCTGACCGTACTTATCCACACCAAATTTTCCGATAAGTTTTTGCACTTTATCAGAAACAATCCAGTCAATAAAAGCATTTGCTGCCTTCAAATTGGTATCAGGGAATTTTTGAGGATTCACAGCGATAATGCCATATTGGTTGAAGAGCCCCTTGTCGCCTTCACAGACGACGGCAAGGTCCATCTTAACGCTGGCATCAGTGGAAATTTTAAGCCATGTGCCTCTGTCAGTGAGGGTATAGGCTTTCTTTTCGTCAGCCATGGTGATGGTTGCGCCCATTCCTTGACCGGATTCTACATAGTTGGGGTTTTTCTTTGCATCAAGACCAAGCCCTTTCCAAATATTTCTTTCCTTCGTATTGGTGCCTGAGTCATCGCCGCGAGAAACGAAGGGGAGCTGCTTGTCCATGATTGCTTTGAAAGTGCCTGCAAGGTCATCGTTCTTGGCAAGAGGGGATTTTGGCCCCACAACAACAAAGTCATTATACATAACAGGCACACGCTTAACACCAAAGCCCTTAGCGACAAAGTCTTCTTCACGACCTTTTGCGTGTACAAGCACGATGGATACATCACCATTTCTGCCCATAGCAAGAGCTTCACCGGTGCCCACGGACACATATTTCAGCGTATAGCCTGTATCTGCCTTAAATAGGGGAGCCAAGTAGTCTAAAAGTCCCGTATCAGCTGTGCTTGTGGTGGTGGACATGAAGAGTTCTTTATTGTCTGCTGCCTGAGCCATCGTTGCAAAGCACGCAATGAAGACAAATAGGCACAGAGTCATGAGTGAGAAAGATGTTTTTTTCATCGTCTTTCCTTCTGTAGGCATCCTTTATAGCAGGATGATTATTTTGTAAAAATACTTATAAAACAGTCCTTCTCAACACATGTCGTCTGAAAAGGTCGTACAAAAAAATATGCCTTACTCACAGGCACGCAAAAACGCATAACAGGAAAGCATGCTAAAGTCAAGAATATTTAGTAAAAAAATCCAGAAAAAGCCACGTGATTCATGATATTATCATGTTTTTAAGTTTTTATTTTTTTAAGTTTTTTTCTTGGGGGGAAAGTTTTTTTAGGAAGAAAACTTTAAGGAGTTTCCCCTCTTCCATTTTTAGTAGCTGTTTCGCTATGTTACACATGTTTTTGTGTGCCCGAATGTGCGTGGGTTAC